>NZ_JABXQH010000007.1:0-258 GCF_014101375.1 Enterobacter sp. RHBSTW-00318 | reverse complement strand
AGTCTGTACATAAATTTGTGTAATTGCCTGATTTTGATATGTTCAATCCAACATCAAAAGCAGGTTAATTTATGGACGAAAAACAGTTGCAGGCTCTGGCTAACGAACTGGCCAAAAATCTCAAAACCCCTGACGATCTCAACCAGTTCGATCGCCTGCTGAAGAAAATCAGCGTTGAGGCGGCTCTCAACGCCGAAATGTCCCACCATCTGGGCTACGATAAAAATCAGCCCAAACTGGGGGCTAATTCCCGTAACG
>NZ_JABXQH010000006.1:0-1064 GCF_014101375.1 Enterobacter sp. RHBSTW-00318 | reverse complement strand
GCTGGAGAGACCCTGTACACGATTCTGTGTAAATGCCTTTTCTCAGAAGTGACCGTCCAGGCGGTCACCGAACTCGATAATAAAGCGGCTCATTGCCATACGCCAGTCCCTCAGCGGCATCGTCCATTTCTGTGAGGCCGCCTGGATTGCCAGCCACACCACCTTTTTCACCGCGTCGTCCGTCGGGAACACCTTACGCTTTTTGATAGCATGCCGGATCACGCTGTTCAGTGATTCTATGGCGTTGGTGGTGTAGATGACTTTGCGGATGTCTGCCGGGTAAGCGAAGAACGTCGCCAGGTTGGCCCAGTTTGCCTGCCAGCTTCGGCTTATCTGCGGATAGCGGCTGTCCCAGGCTGCGGCGAACGCTTCCAGCGCCTGCTGGCCTGCTTCTTCCGTCGGTGCCTGGTAAATCGCTTTCAGGTCGCGGGTGACGGCTTTGTAGTCCTTCCAGGAGACGAACCGCAGGCTGTTGCGCACCATATGCACGATGCACAGCTGGATGCGGGCCTCCGGATACACCGCGTTGATGGCGTCCGGGAAACCTTTCAGGCCGTCAACGCAGGCAATGAGGATATCGTTCAGGCCACGATTCTTCAATTCTGTCAGCACATTCAGCCAGAACTTCGCCCCTTCATTTTCGGCCAGCCACATCCCCAGCAACTCTTTCTGGCCTTCGATATTAATGCCCAGCGCCAGGAACACTGATTTATTGATGACACGACTATCCTGTCGGACTTTCAGGACGATACAGTCAAGATAAACAATGGGATAGACTGCATCCAGCGGACGATTTTGCCATTCGACAACCTGCTCCATGACCGCATCGGTGACCTTTGAGACCAGCGCGGGTGAGACATCCGCGTCATACAACTCTTTGAACGCGGCGGCGATCTCGCGTGTGGTCATCCCTTTGGCATACAACGATAAAATCTGGTTATCCATGCCGGTAATGCGGGTCTGGTTTTTCTTCACCAGTTGGGGTTCGAAGGAGCCATCACGATCGCGTGGGGTACGTAGTTCCAGAGGGCCATCGCCGGTGGTAACGGTCTTTGTGGAATAGC
>NZ_JABXQH010000005.1:0-2495 GCF_014101375.1 Enterobacter sp. RHBSTW-00318 | reverse complement strand
GCATCACAGAATCTGACGCTCAAATCAGTGGTGGCGAAACCCGATGCGGCTTAAAGATACCAGGCGTTTCCCCCTGGTGGCTCCCTCGTGCTCCCCCGCATTCCTGCCTTTCGGTTTACCGGTGTCACTCCGCTGTTATGGCCGCGGTTTCTCATTCCACGCCTGACACTCAGTTCCGGGAAGGCAGTTCGCTCCAGGATGGACTGTATGCACGAACCCCCCGTTCAGTCCGACCGCTGCGCCTTATCCGGTAACTATCAACTTGAGTCCAACCCGGAAAGACACGACTAATCGCCATTGGCAACGGCCATTGGCAAACAGGATGTGCGAGAGATGTCTCAAGAGTTCTTGAAGTGGCGGCCTTAGTGAGGCTACACTGAAAGGACAAATTTGGTGACATGTCTCGCACAAGACTGTTACCACGGTTAGGGGATCTGCCAGGATTACCTAACCTTCGAAAAACCACCTGCCAGGGTGGTTTTTTCGTTTACAGGGCAAGAGATTACGCGCGGAAAAAAAGGATCTCAAGAAGATCCTTTATAAATTAGACATCCAACCTCACAAAGAGGAATACTTAAATCATCTTGGTATATGTATCGGCCGGATTACATCTCATATAAGCCTCCTCCCCGCCTGACACCACACTTTGACCATAGCACCTCGCGCCTAACTCGATATACAGCCCACCATCAAGCCTCTTTTCACATAAAAAATGACCTATAGTTAGATGGTTAGTGACCAAAACTGATATGGATAAAAGGAGCTGGCTTTGAAAAAGATTTTTGTTTCAGTGTTCGCAGCGGCAGTTGCGCTTTCAGCCCTCACCGGCTGCACGCGCACAAGCTATGCCATACACACCAATGACGGTCGCACTATTGTCAGCGACGGCAAACCTAAAGAATCAGACTCAGGCCTGCTTGGCTATACAGACGCGAATGGTGTCAAACAGCAGATCAATAAAACCGACGTTAAAGAAGTCTCCGAAATTCCGCACTGAGCATCTTCTCCGAAAAAGGCCGCTAATGTGGCCTTTTTCTTTACCTGTGGTTCTCCGCCAAAATCCCAGCAAATTGCATCACCAAAGCTAAAAGCTTTCAGGGTTGTCTAAAAAGCACAAGACATAAGAGGAAGTGCGGTATTTTATAATCAAGCCCCCAAGAATTTACCATAACATCCGTTGCCCGCACCGCCTGAGACGCGTTCAGCGCGTTCCTGACGAAACCATGACAAAAACCACAACAAACCACCCCGGAACCCGTCAGAAACGCGCCTGTTAAATTTTAACGGCATGCATGACTATGCACCAGAATGACGCCATGCTCTTTTCACGCAAAAATCATCACCAGACGGGGAAAATCACCAGTGACCAGACAGGAATCCGCCGCCCTCAATATGGCCAAATTTATCCGCGCACAGACACTTCTCCTCCTTGAGCGGCTCGAGCAGATGGATCTGGATGAGGCTGCCGGCTGCTGTGAGCACCTGCACGATCAGGCCGAAGCGCTTTACGCCATGCTGAACGCACAGATAGGCGAGGAAAATGCGTGAAAATCGGTGAACGGGTGCGCAATTCAGTGCGCGGCCGTGAGGCGATGGCGGGGTGTCGGGGCGCAGCCCTGACCAGGGTATTTGTGATGCCGGCGCGTGCGCGGTATTACAAATGCACATCCTGTCCCGGAACGGACACCGGGAAACAGCAAAAAAAACCGGGCGGCACGCCCGGAACTCAATCAAGTTAGATTAGATTACTCTCACTCGTCCATAACAGCATCATGGAACGACGACCACCGTCCGTGACGGCCGCCTCGTTTAAGTATGGACAGAAATACAGAAAATGCTCAGGACGAAATGTAATGAATGCGAACGGATTCAAGAAATTCGAGCATGACAGTCCTTACGGCCGGTTCGGTTTCAGACAAAATCTGCCGGTATGCATCCAGCATCATGGCTCCGGCATCCCCTCCGGCACGCCGTAGCCAGACCGAAACAACGGACACAAGCAGGTGTCGCTCATCATCACTAAGAGTCATCAGGGCTCCGGAAGAAAAACCAAACATGGCTTACCTACTGTTAACGGCAACGCAGAAGAAAGGTTTACAGGGTAGCGGGCAGGGATGAAAAAAAAAAAATTGCAGTCAGGCCGGAACGGCTGCTGAACCGGTACAGGCGGGTTCCGGGCGCAGCGCCGGACCAGTCACGGAGCACTAGCGGAGTGTATACTGGCTTAAGATGTAGCATGGCAGTAACACATAGCATTAATGCCACATAAGACAGGCGCAGAAAGTGAAAGAAAACGCGTCAGGAGAAAATGTGATACAGAATATATTCCGCTTCCTCGCTCACTGACTCGCTCCGCTCGGTCGTTCGGCTGCGGCGAGCGGGACGGGCTTACGGATGGATCAGAAATTTCCTGGGGGATGCCAGGAAGATACTTAACGAAGAAAGCATAAGGCCGCGCCAAAGCCGTTTTTCCATAGGCTCCGCCCCCCTGACAA
>NZ_JABXQH010000004.1:0-5215 GCF_014101375.1 Enterobacter sp. RHBSTW-00318 | reverse complement strand
GGGCACCCAATACTGAAGCCTACATCTGTGATGTTCATGCAAGTTCAGGCTTTGATATCGTCGTACAGCTACACACTCGAACCGACAACAACATAGTCACACATGTGAGTGCTAATGGTGGGACTGTCGCACAAAGACTGACACCAATAACCAACACACCTTAGTAAAAAGCCGCCTAAAAGGCGGCTTTTTTGCATCAGATTAAATACTCATATTTACCATAACATCCGTTGCCCGCACCGCTGAAACGGGGTTGGCTGCGTTTCCGGTGCCAGACGCGAGAAAGTGGCGACAGACATAACGAAAAAACACCAGAAACGCAGCCGCTGAATATTACACTGGTGCATAGTCATGCAGCCAGATGCATGGATGTTAAAGTCACACTAAAATCCGCGCCAATGCCTTAAAAACCGACAAATGCTTCTCCAGCCAGTCCCACAGCTCCGCCGCCAGATACAGGCAGTTAAGCAATGATTCAATAAGATTTAACAGCTTCATTTCCCGCTCCTGAATAAGTCGTGACCTTTTTGATCACGAACCTATTTAGCGGGAGAAATAAGAGCCCCTCTTCGTGCGGGTTGTCAGCTGCCTGGATGGTTTAAAGTGTCGGCCCGCGGTAGGTTTTCTGCGGCTGGCGCTCCAGCTCCAGTGTTTTCTGATACTCATTCTCCCTCTGCCGGAGCTCGATGGCATTCAGTTCCCGGACAAGCGGCGCAGCTGCTCGCTTAAACTCAGCACCTGCGTGCTCAAGTACGACACGCGCTCGTTCAGCACCGCGTTCTCCCGTTGCATAAGCCCACACATGCTCCGCCATTCCGCGAAGGCGCTCTCCCATTCGTCCAGCCTTTGCGAGTAGTCCTGCTGTAGCTGCTCTAATGCGCTCAGCAACTGCTTTTCCAGCTCTGTCATTTTCCGCTACTCCTGTTTCAGGCGGATCCATGTCGTCCCGTCGTAGGGGATGGCTTCGGTTTGCATCCCCGGCGGCAGGATAAGAAACCTCCGGCCGTCGCTGCTCTCCTGATAGCGCACTCCCCACGTCCGGGCGGTCATTTTCGCCAGGGTATCTTCCTGCTGACGAAGATGCGTGTAATTGTCGGTTATCTGCTGCCCCTGCCACCACAGTATGCTCCCGCTCGTGCCGATCAGCAGCGCTGACACCATCAGGATGGTGAGCCATGTCCGCCCGGCAGTCCGCAGTACGCTCCGCCGGTTTTTCTCCATCGCCTCGCTCATACTCTGCTCGTGTGCGAGGATGGCGTCGCTGATTCTCCTCGCGCTTGCGCTCAGTTCCGCTCTGACAGACTGCTCGTGCTCGCTGAATGCGGCTTTCAGCATCTCGCCGGTACTCTGCTTCTGCGCTTTCGATTGCTGCTCTAAGTCCTTCGCCAGCGTTAAAAGACTGCTCATAGATGGCTCCCTTCAGTCGGATGTTTCGCCCCCCGTCCGGGTCGGCAATGCTGATACTGCTTTTCGTGGTGCGCACCACCTCAAAACCTGACCGTTCCAGCGCCTCAGTGACGTCCTGACGGGTTTTCAGCTCCCCGGACGAAGCAAGGGTCAGCAGTCCGCGCGTGATGGCTTCTGCGGCCTCCTGCTTCGTTTTCGGCAGTCCGGACGGCGTGACCAGCGCCCGGCGGTTTTCCGGTGCGTTCGGGTCGTGCAGCCCCAGTCTGCCGTTCACGATGGTCTGCCAGGCATCGATACGCGGCCGGTCGGCGCGGTCGTAGTACGGCTGGAGCCGCCTGCCGGTCAGCAGCTCGGTATTGGGGATCAGAAAGTTCAGCTCCAGACGCCCCTTGTCCTCGTGCTCCACCCACAGAATGCTGTACTGATCTTTATCAAGTCCGGGCATCAGAACCCGCTCGAAGCTGGCCATCAGTTTTTCCCGCTGGCCGGGAGGCAGATCGGCCTCCGCAAACGACAGGACGCCGGAGGTGTATTTCTTCACGTAAGGCGACGCGTCAATCAGCTCCCGGACTTCTTCCGGCTTCCCCTGCAGGACGCTGGCACCTTCACGCTGCCGGTCTTTACCCAGAAGATAGTCCACCGGCCCGGCGCCACCGCCGCGACCGCGTGGATGAAATTTAACGATCATCGTCCGTTCCTTTCTCAAGAACGGCGTGCCGCAGCCGCTCAAGCCCGGCATCGATGGCCATCAGCGCCGCCACAATCTGTACCCTGTCATGGCCGGTGCCGCCGCCGGCGTTAACACGGCGGGCTATCTGGTTCAGGTTATTGCCCATGCCGGCAAGCTGGCGCAGCAGCGCCGGCGAGAGTGAGGGGAGCTTTCCGGTGCGCGCAGGCTTTTCGTCCAGGCAGGTCTGCCGCATCCAGGCCGCGAGCTGTTTACCGTCGCAGCGTTCCAGCAGACGGCGGTGCTCATCTTCGGTCACCCACATCGTGAGCATTTTGCTGCGTTTCTCTGACAAACCGGTCTCCTGATAACGCCGGGACGGGCGGGAACCTCTTTCCCGGTCGGCGCGGGGTTGGACAAGCCGCAGGCGCGTCAGGCTTTTGGCGGGTTTCGGGGCGCAGCCCTGAACCAGTCACGAAGCGCTAGCGGAGTGTATACTGGCTTACTATGTTGGCACGGATGAGGGTGTCAGTGAAGTGCTTCATGTGGCAGGAGAAAAAAGGCGGCACCGGTGCGTCAGCAGAATATGTGATACAGGATATATTCCGCTTCCTCGCTCACTGACTCGCTACGCTCGGTCGTTCGGCTGCGGCGAGCGGAAATGGCTTACGAACGGGGCGGAAATTTCCTGGAAAATGCCAGGACGATACTTAGCAAAGAAGAGGCAAGGCCACGGCGTTGCCGTTTTTCCATAGGCTCCGCCCCCCTGACAAGCATCACAGAATCTGACGCTCAAATCAGTGGTGGCGAAACCCGACAGGACTTAAAGATACCAGGCGTTTCCCCCTGGTGGCTCCCTCGTGCGCTCTCCTGTTCCTGCCTTTCGGTTTACCGGTGTCACTCCGCTGTTATGGCCGCGGTTTCTCATTCCACGCCTGACACTCAGTTCCGGGAAGGCAGTTCGCTCCAAGCTGGACTGTATGCACGAACCCCCCGTTCAGTCCGACTGCTGCGCCTTATCCGGTAACTATCGACTTGAGTCCAACCCGGAAAGACACGACAAAACGCCACTGGCAGCAGCCAACAGTAAGAGGGTGTACAAGAGATAACTGATGCAGAGTTCTTGAAGTCTCAGCCCAACTACGGCTAAACTGAAAGGACAGAATTTGGTTTCAGCGGTCTTGTACACCCTGTTACCACGGTTCAGAAGTTCCCCAACTTACTGAACCCTCGAAAAAACCGCCTCCCCAGGCGGTTTTTTCGTTTCAGACGAGGATATTACGTCGCATCTTACACTTAGGTCAACAACCATCAGCAAGACTGGACCTCCAAAACAAAAGGAGGTAATATCCTGATAACGAACACTGAATGCGACAAAAGAAATGCTAATGAAACAAGAAGTTAAAGAAAAAAAACAGACGATAGAACTAATCAATGATGATTGTTTAATCGCTTTAAAGATGCTTCAAAGCGATTCAATAGATCTGATCGTTACATCACCACCTTACGCAGACCAAAGGAAAAAAACCTATGGCGGAGTAAGTGCAGACAAATATGTTGAGTGGTTCACCCCGATAGCCAAAGAACTACTGAGAGTGACAAAATCATCAGGTTCATTTGTTCTAAACATAAAGGAAAGGGCGATTAATGGCGAGCGCCATACGTATGTAATAGAGCTAATTCTAATGATGCGAAAATTAGGCTGGTTATGGACAGAGGAATACATATGGCATAAAAAAAATAGTTACCCAGGGAAATGGCCAAATCGTTTTAGAGACTCTTGGGAAAGATGCATCCACTTTACGAAAAGTAAAAAATTCAATATGTACCAAGAGGAAGTAATGGTGCCTATGGGGGATTGGAAAAACTCACGACTTAAAAACATGAGTGATACTGATAAGAAAAGAGATGAATCGAAAGTGGGGAGTGGTTTCGGTAAAAAAATAGAAAACTGGGTCACCAGGGATTTGGCATACCCAACCAACGTGCTACACATGGCTACAGAGTGTGGAAACCGCAGTCACAGCGCAGCTTTTCCTGAAAGCCTACCTGAATGGTTCATCAAACTTTTCACCACAGAAGGCGACACCGTTCTGGATCCATTTTCCGGTTCTGGAACCACATTAAAAGTGGCGAAAGCAATGAAAAGGAACGCTGTAGGTATTGAAATATTAGATGAATATTGCGAGATTACGGCAAATAGAGTAGGTTTGAAAAAATCGTCTCAAAAAAAATACCGGTATACAAATGATTGAATCACGGATTATTTCAGATTTTATAGAATCTTGCATTGATGAAGAGTTCCATCAAAAAAAACAAGAAAAAATAAGAGCGATAAAATTATCAGATATAACAAAAAGAAAAAACCCATATTTATTTAAGGCGAAGGGGCTAACATCAGCAAGTGACTTAATAAAGTCAATCATGGATGCAACGGTCTCCTCTGGAGAGGAGACCGTTTTTGGCAATTTCATGGAAAAGATTGCAATCTTCACATGTTCCCAAGCATTTGGTGGAAGAAAATCCAGTGCGGTAGGAATAGATCTCGAGTTCGAAACTGAAAACACAAAATATCTAATAAGCATCAAATCTGGCCCAAACTGGGGTAACTCATCACAAAAAAAGAAAATGCAAGACAACTTCATTAAGGCCAAAAAAGTCCTAGGCACATCCGGTGGGATCAATTCGAAATCAATAACTTGCGTTGAGGGTTGTTGTTATGGTTATGACGCCAGACCTGAAAAGGGAACCCACATAAAACTATGCGGCCAAGACTTCTGGACATTTATATCTAACGGAAACAACGAATTATATAGTGATATAATTGAGCCTATTGGTAAGCTTGCTGACGAAAAAAACAAGGAACTGATAGAACTAACAAATGCCAAACTAAATCTTTTTACGGCTGAGTTCATTTCAGAATATTGTAATAGTGATGGCTCAATAAATTGGGCTTTATTTGTAGCAAGAAACTCAGGTTCAAAATCAAGCTACCATAGCAACTAACAGAAGAGTATAAAGTGGTGATACCTCAATAAAAACAAGGACACTCCATGCCAGCATGCATAGTAAATGGTTGCCAGAATCATGCATCTAACAACTTTGGTGTAAGACTCCGTAGAGAGGATACCAGTGCGATCT
>NZ_JABXQH010000003.1:0-5434 GCF_014101375.1 Enterobacter sp. RHBSTW-00318 | reverse complement strand
ACTGATATATTTCAGCAGCATATATAACAGAAAGCATACAAGCAATAAAAAATATAGTAATAAACAGACCACATATTAAATAATACATATTATCCGCCCCCTTTTCTTCTATACTGCTCCTTTATCAAAGCTACGTGATATTTTTTCGCATTATTTATACTCACATCAGCAGAGTTTTTAGCAGAACGAAAAGCGCTTGAAACAACTGACGCAATAATAGCAACCAAGAAAGCAGCGACAAAAAAACCCATAGCGGGACCCATAAGGCTGGCCCCGCCATCATCTACTGCCGGTTTTGCTTTTGCTAACAATGATAATATGCTCATATACTTTTCTCTTCTTCAATAGTTTTAATCGCTGCTTCTATCCTCTGTTTTACAAAGTCTCTAAATACATAAGCTATTATTCTTGCATCCTCGCCAATATCTAACTCATCTTGTTTTTCAAAATATAAATCAGCGTCTAAAAGCTCATCGCTTTGAATATCTAACATTTTACTTGCAAGTGATACTCTAATAATATTGCGCACTTCTAAATCTAAACTTGCTCTATCATGTTTATTCAAAAGCTGGAGCGGATGAAAATCTTTTTTTCTTTTCATTTCTTGCATGTCATTATCAAAATCTATCATTAGAAAATGCAAACAAGCAAAAGACGTATCATAGAAGTTTAAGCGGTTCATCATGTCCGCCGTTCCCTCTTTTCGAGGGTTCGGGTTAGGTCTTATGTTATTCATTCGTCTTGCTCCTTTTTTTGTTGTTTTTTAACTTCCACTCGTTAAGTCTTTTATCGCCCTCAACTCTCAAAAACTCGCGTTGATCGTGTATTCTTTTTAATATTAGATTATTAGTTAAAGCTCCAACCAATAAAGAAATATCATTAGCAAAATCCAATGTCTCTATATTATTTTCTCTAACTATCCTTATTAGTTCAGCGCCAACTTTTATTTTACGCGCTGCATCTTCTTTCCTTTTTTCAGCTTTCATTTCTTGCTCCATCCTGTTTAGTAAGTTTGCTTTTTGCTCAAGCTCTTTTTTTACTTTATTGTATTTTTCTATATTAAACGCCATGTTTCACCTCTTTTATTTTTTGCGATTTCTGTTATATATATTTTAGGTAATATATTTATTTATTTAAGTAAAGCGCGATATATGTATTTTTATTTTCCGAGCGCGATTTTATAGATAAAAGGTTTACGTGCAGCGGCTATTTTAGTTTTGCTAAAAACTACAATAGCGCACTTATACATTCTTCGAATGTGTGCGCCCCATAAATGGGGATTTACTGCAATCAAAAAATAATAATGAATACTCGCTTTATGCTCATATTACATTATTGATTTTTGATAATGCAAAAATAGTTTTACTTATTTTTTAATATATGTGCTTCCAATAGTAGGAGAAAAAACAATGGCAATATTTCATATGAGCGCCCAAACAATAAGCCGCTCAAAAGGACATAGTAGCGTAGCTGCGGCGGCGTATCGCCACGGTGAAAAAATGACAGATGAGCATACAGGAGAGATCCACGACTACAGCAAAAAAAAGGGAGTTTCTGACAGCGTGGTATTAATACCAGAGGGGGCAGATAAAAGATTTTTAAAACCTGAATATTTATTTAACACCATCGAAAAACATGAAAAACGAAAAGATGCGCAGTTAGCACGCGAGTTTAATATTGCGCTCCCCGTGGAAATGACAGACGAACAAAAAAAAGCATTAGCAATAGATTTCTGTAATGAGAACTTTGTAAAAAATGGAATGATTGCAGATATAGCATTTCACAAGCTCGATAGCGACAACCCACATTTTCACGTAATGCTAACTACTCGCAGCCTTACGCCAGACGGTTCAGGGTTCGGGCAAAAAGTCAGGGAATGGAACAGCAAGGAGCAGCTCGAAGCGTGGCGCAAGGGATGGGCGGATACAGCGAACGAGCACCTGCAGGCCGCTGGCATCGATGCGCGTATTGATCACCGTTCACTGAAAGACCAGAAAGCAGAGCTTGACGCTATCCCCTCCCCCACCGTGGAGCAACAGGCGCAGGCTATCAGCTTAGACCGCCCCGCAACCATCCACAGAGGCCACAGCGGCAACCCGGAGCGTTTAGAACGCTTTGACGCGCTTCAAGAAGTGAAAGTGTCACAAGAGGCTAAAGCACTTGACCACATCGGACAAAACACGCTTAAGCCCTCGCCTCCGGCTCCTGCTTCCTCCCCTACCGCATCTTTACCAGATGCTAAACAGGGAGGCAAAAAAGCAGGTTCAGCAGCGGCTACAGTTTCAGGATCTAATATCAATCTCGTAGATGAAACAACAGACAAAAATCTACACCTAACGGAAGCGCAGCGCGAAGAGTTAGAAGACGCAGAAAATAAAGAAGCAGCAGCGAAGAAAAAAGCATATCTGACAGGCGGCGCTGGCGTTCCTGACTTTAGCGAAACAAACAAAATACAGTCTAAAAGTGAGTTTAAAAATAGATTTAACAAAATGAAAAATGCGATTAATAAAGAAGATGAAGAAGAAAACATCCACAAAATAAATAGACCAAAACTAAAATAATAGCTCGCAAGAGCTATTATTCTATAGTCGCTATAACTTCTAAACGCTCGTTAGTTTCAAGATCTATATATTCGAGGTTATCAGCGTCATAAGCATACGCACCCGCCGCCAAAATCTCATTTCTTACAAGTTTAATCAGCGCTGACTTTTCATTTACTTTATCCACTATAGCATTAAATATATCTTGCGTTTTCGCGTTCTCAAGTCTCATGAAACTTTGCTTAAAATCGTTTAAAAGTTTTTCTTCTGCTGCCTTCAAAATATCTACAATGTTATTTTTTACAATAACGGTTTTTTCATTTGTATGTATATTCATATACACAAAATCAGACATTTTCTTATATAAACCAACCCTTACAAGAGCATCACAAATAAACTGTAAACGCTCTATTCTTTCGCATTGTATTTTCACAAGCTCCTGTTCTGCCGCTTCCAATATTTCAAAATCTTCTCTCGTTTTGGCTTTATTTATTTTTCGAAAGTTTTCAATAACCCCATCAATACCAGATCTAAAAGCTAAAAGATGGTCAGATAATAACGCTTTATAATAGCATTGATAGTTATACGCTTTTGCCTCGATAGCTTCAATGATATATTGAAACTTATCTTTTTTACTTTCTAAATAATAGTTGTAGTCATCTTCCTTTTTAAATACTGCTTTATCAGCCTTAAAGTTCACATCATCAGCGATTAGTTTTTCAATCTTTTCTTGTTCATTGTAATAATCAAACTGATCGCGCTCAAGTTTAGCGAGTGATTTTTTAATATCGCCGCTTGCTGCTATCATTCTAATATTTTTTACTTGCTTATCGAACTCCCAGAACCAAGCATCAGCTTTGCCGTTCTTGAGCAAGTCTGAACCTTTCACGCTATATTTTAAAACGTAGTTTATAAGCTGCTCGCCGTGTTCGCTGATATTTTGATTAGTAATATCTGTTTTTCTATCAGCAGATTTAGCAAGACGAATATCTACGCGCGGAAACCCTTTAGGATAATCATTTGCATTATATTCCAACCCTTCTTTTTTGAATTCAGCTTCTAAGCACTCGCCCCAGTTCTGGCCCCATACATCCGCGCTCATATAGTTCACGCCTTTAAAATAAGTTGGATGAACACAGATCAGCGCGTGAAAATGCGGGTGCACCTCATCTTCTCCGCTATTTCCTCGTGTTATTTCAGTAGAACGAATACCACCAATAAACCATTTTTTAAACGCTTTACGTTGAAACATTTTAGCGTAAGCGCGAGACATACAAATCAATACAGATTTTAGATTTTTCAGCTTAGGATTTTTAACTGTAAATGTAATAAACAGGTATTTGTGATTTGGATATTTAGAAATGAGATCGGGGAATATCTCTTTCATTTTTTCTTGCCACACGAAAGCCTTTATTCGTTGGCAGTTTTGGCAATGACGAGAGCGGCAGCGATGAGTGAATACAGTATGTGCTTTGCCATTAACCACGACAATATAACGCTGTTGAGCGCAGTTTAACGAACGCTCACCGCGTTTTTTAAGAGTTTCATTTTCTTCAATCTTGCCGCGAATAATAAAACTATTCGCTGTTTTGAAACTTTCTTTTTTGCGTTCGGTGATTCGATCACCGTTTATAGAAACGCTTGAAAGTGTTGCACTTTTTTTATTTTGTGAGCTATTAGCTCTATTGACTTTTGCGCGTATAGCGCTTAATCTTTCCTCTGAAAGCATATAAAAAACCCCTTATTGTATGGAACCGTCGCAAGTTCAACTCTAAGGGGTTTTTTATTTCTGTCAATCACTTA
Source organism: Enterobacter sp. RHBSTW-00318 (assembly GCF_014101375.1). Lineage (NCBI taxonomy): Bacteria > Pseudomonadati > Pseudomonadota > Gammaproteobacteria > Enterobacterales > Enterobacteriaceae > Enterobacter > Enterobacter sp. RHBSTW-00318. Next base: position 1,091 of record NZ_JABXQH010000003.1, on the reverse strand, counting down.
CACCCGCTTTGCATACAAATCGAACACCTACGCCGCCCATCCCGAACACCTAAAACCGCCCAAAAGTGCAGCCCCGTCCCATTTTTGCGCCCATTTTCCGCCGCTCCGCTTTGCTTCATCCCAAAAAGCATGGGTTAAAAGACGGTTTTTTGTGGCGTCATCCCACCTTCAGCCGTTTATCCGAAACCTTTTGCAGATCACATCCCAATACAGGAGAGGAAAGGGCGATTTTATGCAGACCCGTCCCATTTTCAGCATGAACCGGCGCGAGTATTTTTTGGTTAAAAAATGGGCGCTTCAGCTACCGCCATTGACCAACAGCTTTTCGAGCAAAGCCAGACACACCAAGGCGTACAGGCCGATTTTTGGGGTTAAAAAAATCTGATTTGTTTCTTATTAAACAAGGGAAGGGCGGTCACTCGCTTCGCGGCTCCCTCTAAGGTCAAAGGCGGGGCGTCAAATGCCCCCGACCGCAGCTGCAGGGCTGGCACTCCTACCACAACAAACAACAAACCCACCCGAACGGCAGGAGGCCAGCGGCCAGAGATTACCACAGAGGGATAGAGAAGGGCTTAGAAGGGCGTAAAGGCGGCTTAACAGGCGAAAGGCTCGCCTTGCTCTCCTTTCACCATGACAAGTTTTTTATCTGGTGAGTTGTCAATAAAAATCAAGGTATCCACCCTGCGGGCGGAACCTCCTTGATTTTTTTTGACAAGTTGAGATCTGAGATTATTTATTGCGGTTTTTCATGAATATTTTAAATCGTTCTTCTGCTTCTTTCTGAAACTTTTCAGCGTCAAATGTATCAGTTTCTATTTTTATTTTTTGTTTTACCGCTTCATCTAATCTTTTATTTTCTTTCAGTCTTTCTTTCTCAGCTAATATAAGTTTGTAATATTTCATTTTAATATTAAAATCATTTTTCACTAACTCGTTAGCGTCAAAATCTATTTTGTATTTTTTGAGGAGCCTTAAAATATTATCTATAGTCATTTTCTTCACTTCCTTTTTTATTTTTTCTTGCTCCTCATCCTTTTTTATACTTCCGCTTTTTAACCATCTTTTAAACTTATAAGCGTTGTAATGCTGCC
>NZ_JABXQH010000002.1:0-49783 GCF_014101375.1 Enterobacter sp. RHBSTW-00318 | reverse complement strand
CAGGGTACCGGAGAACGAGGTGCTAATGTTGGCATATCCCGTTTCACTTAGGCCGCCGCTGCACTGCAGGTCGATATTAAAATCCTTCCCGCCGGCGGTGGTGCCGACCCCTTTCAGGTCGGTGCGCCGGATGGAACCCACATCGACATTCATATTTTTCCCGCTCAGCACTGAACAGGAGGGCGAGACCACGGTGATGGCGTTGGCGCTCAGATAGGTTTCGAGGATCGGGTTACTGCCGCTCTCCCAGTCGTAGGAGGTGTACTTACCCGCCGCCAGGGTGCCGCTGCCGGTGGTTGCCGCGGTTTTGATAATCTCCAGCGTAAAGCGCGACCCTTCGAGGGAATAGTTGGTGGTGTTATATACCTGGGACGAAAAGACGTCGGGATAGACGATATTTACCGTTGCGCCGCCGCGGCTGAAACGCATGCCGATTCCCGGCACGTTGGTGGAGTAGATTTTATTTCCAAGGTCCGTGGCCCCTGGCGACACGATCTTCGCCACAAAGCGGTTGGTGCCGGAAGTACAGCGATAGCTTGCCCCGCCGGGAGCGCTCATCGTCCAGTCGCGGGTAAGGATCACCGAGCCCACCGGCAGATCCGGGGGCACCACCACCCTGCCCACCACCATGTCCAGCATCACCGTTGGCGATGAGAGACGCGTACAGGAGGCCCAGGACGAGGTGGTTCCCAGCGCCATTAAGACGATAAAAAGCGTTAGTAATTTCCTCAGCGACATACGCTATCCTTTGTTGTTTGCTGTCCCAGATCCACCGAACACTGCCCGCCGCTCCACTTCACAATCGCGCGTTTGGCGTTCGCATCGCTGATAAACATCATGCTGCCCTGGCCGACAACGCCGATCTCCTTGCCGTCGGGGGAGAAAATACTTGCCGCAAACGGCAACGGCTCGTGGTTCGCCTGGCGCGCCTGCAGGGTGAGGTTGTTCTGCACCTTAGTGCCGAACGCGACCTTAACCACGCTGCCTTCCCACGGCACAACCTGCGCCACGGTGCGATCGAAGGCCACGTCGTCATGGCTGCCTTTCGGGTCGATTTCCACGGCGTTAATCCGGTACGGGCGCAGATACGGCAGGATGGCGTAACCATTGCTGTCCACACGGGTGCCCGGCGATCCCGGAAGCATCGCCCCGGCCGCGTCTTTGGCTTCAATCAGGGCCATCGTCGAGCCGCTTTCCGGTGAGAGCACCACGCCGCCGCTGTGGGCGATCATCGTCCCGCTGGCGCCAATGCCGCTCTGACGATAGCCTTCGCCCTGGCTGTAGCTGCCGTTGAGGGTGGTCCATGGCGTACGGTAGCTGCCGTTGAGCGCCACATCATGCTGACCGCCGGTGGCGGTGGTGGTCGACACGCCGTAGTTAAGGTTGTTTTCACTGTCCAGCGAACCGTTGATACCAATCTGCGAGCTGGCAAAGCGCGAGTTATTGAACGAGGTGTTCGACGTCAGGTTGGCGGTGCGGTTATCGCCAAACCACAGCGGGTAGCTGAAGTTGAGTGAAATACGATCGTCGCGACGATGACCGGAGCTGTCTGGCGTATAGACGCGCTGCGCGCTCGCCGACCAGGAGAGACGACCAAATGAATTGTTGTAGCTGACCTGATACTGCTTCTCGGTCCCGGAGCGGTTCCAGTAATCGGAGATACGGCCGCTGAGATAAAACCCGCCCCAGCCGTCCGGCAGGTTCTGGTTCACCGTGAAGGTCATGCCGTTTTTTTGCCGCCACAGGGTGTAGTTGCTGCGACTATTTTTTTCCTGATCGACGGCGTACAGCGCGTCGTTGAGGTTGTAATAACCTTTCGTCGAGTAGCGATACGCCGCCAACACGATGCTGGTCTGGGTATCGGTAAACATGCGGTTAAAGGTCGCGCGATAGCTCTGACCCGAGTCATCATGGGCATCGCTCTTCAACCGCGAATGGGTGACGTCAAAAGAGAGCGCGCCGATGCCGGTGTTCATCCCTGTCCCCACCAGGAAGGCCTGATAGTCGTCAAAACCGGTGACCCCGGTGTAGCCGGTCAACAGATTGTTGATCCCGTGCTGCCAGGTCGCCTGATAGAGCATCGGCTTGTTGCGCAGCGCGCTGTCGTCCACTTTACCGGCGGAGAGCGCGTAGCGGGTCATTCCCGGACGCAGCAGCTGGGCGACGGAAGCGTAAGGCACGCTAAACACTTCTACCGAGCCATCCGCTTCTTTCACCGAGACCTCAAGATCGCTGCCATAGCCGGAAGGATAGACATCCTGCAGGGTAAACGGTCCGGGCGGAACGGTGGTCTGATAGATAATATTGCTGCCCTGGCGCACGGTGACGAGGGCGTTGCTCTGCGCCACGCCGCGAATTTCCGGAGCATACGAGCGCATGCCGTCCGGGAACATATTGTCATCGGTGGAAAGATTAACCCCGCGCAGACCGATAGTGTCGAAAAATTCACCATTGGTGAAAATCTGCCCGCCGCTGACGATGGAGTTGAGCTGTGGGATAGGGCGCTGGAGATAGGTCTGGTTGCTGTTCCAGTGCGCTTTACCCTGCTGCTGCTGCCAGTTCAGGTTGCCGATGTGCTTCAGCAGCCAGCCGTCCCACGACAGACCGGCGTTGACGCCCAGATAGGCGCTGCTGTTATCCGACCCGCCTACCGAAGAGGTATGGCTGTTCCAGGCGTTCGCCATCCAGCCAAGATTGAGCGCGGTAATACCTTTGTCCCAGAACTCCGGGCTGACATAGTTTTTCAGGCGTTGATCTTCATAGATCTGCGGTACCGAAATGTTCAACCGCAGGGAGGACTGGACCAGGTTGTCTTTGACGTTTTCTTCGTTGCGCCAGGATTTGAGGCTACCGCAGTAGCCCTCCTGCTCGCTCAGCTGCGGATTGAGCTTTTCCGCCGCGATGCCATATTGGGCCAGCATCGCTTTGGTGTAGCAGACGCCCAGCCGACCATCTTTATCGCGCGCGATGCGTAAATCGTAGCGCCCTTTCCACTCGTCGTTGGTGTAGACGTCAAGGGAGTAAGTGCCTTCGGTAATCGCGCTGGTCGAAAAGCGCGACAGATCGACCTTTTCGCGACTGCCGACAATAAAGCCGTCGTTAAACTGATATACCGTTCCCGGGTTTTCCTGTCCGCTGGAAAATGGCGGAAAGCAGCACAGCGCGATGGCGATCGCGGTGCTTAATCTTCCCGGGCAGAATGACCTCTGCTTCATTAGCTTTTCCCTTATTTAACGGCCACTTTCACTGCGACATCGGCGCCATAGTCATTAATGTTGTTAACGGTCAGGGTTTCGCCGCGGTTGACGGCGGAGGAGAGCGCCACCGTCTGGCTGGACTGCGGCGCCAGCATCACGGTTTTACTGTTCAGGGCTTTACCGCCGTCGCGGGAAATACGGCTGACGGTAATGTAGAACGGCGTCGGGTTGTTGATGGCGAGACTACTGCCGCTGGCGGTCAGGGTCAGCTTCTCGGCCGCCGCATCGCGGTTGCCCAGTCCGGCAGGACGATAAATAAATTTAAAGCGCGAACGGATCGCCAGCTGCAGCACGTTCTGGCCTTCATTTTTCTGATTGGCCACCACCGGCGGAATTTCCAGCAGATTCAGCCACCACAGCGTCTCTTTATCTTTCGCCAGACCGGCGCTGCTACCGAGCTTAATACGCAGCGTCTGGCCGCTCTTGGCGTCAACGCGCGAAATCGGCGGGGTGATAATAAACGGGGTGGTAATGGTATCCGGTGTGGCATCGGCATCGCCGTTATCCAGCCAGGCCTGCGCCAGCGCCGGACGGTCGGCGTTATTTGAAAGCTGTACCGTTATTTCTTTTTCATTTCCTGGATAAATAAAGCGGGTACCGTTAACAATAATATTGTTGGCATGGGCCGCAAAACTAAAAATGAAACAGAAAAAAAGGGCAATACGCTTCATGCTGACCTCAGAATAAAAATACAAGCGGCGGACATTGCCGCTTTATTATTGTTATTAACTGCCCCATCGCGGGGCAGTTTTATTTTCTGACGGAATTACTGGTAAGTAATTTCGTAAGTCGCGTAGCTGTTAACCACACCGGTGGTTACCGTGGTCGGCGCGCTGGTGGCGTAGCCTACGTAGTAGGTGAAACGCGCGCCATCAGCTACAGCGGAAGCGTCGCCTTTCGCTTTCGGCTGAGTGCTGTCACCCGGGATGATTTTGTTGGTCAGCGCGGTAGCGTTGTCAGTAGACAGCACCAGCTGGATGTTCTGAGCACCGGAAGCTTCGGTGTTCGCCAGGTAGCCCTGTTGTTTGCTGGTTGCGCCAGCCAGCAGGTTACCGCCGGTCCAGTTCACGCCCAGTTTGCTTACGTCATCCTGTTTAGTGCCATCAGCAGCCTGGCAGTTAGAGACGTCAATGGTGAAAGATTTCGGTTTCAGGTAAGTATCCGCTGCTGCCGCTTTAACTTCAGTCAGGGTTACCGGAGACAGGTAAACGTTCGCATCGCTGCCCTGGCCGTTAACGGAAACAGTACAGGATACATCGGTAACTTTACCGAAGAAATTAACCTGGCCGCCGCCAACATTGGTATCAGCTGCATGGGCAGCAGTCATGCCAAAAAACGCGGTTGCCATTGCTGCAGAAAGAAGAACCTTTTTCATTGCCATTTCCTTGTCAGAGTGAATTACGAATCAATGAGCACACTGTGAATTCGCATAGAACCAGAAACATCAGGCGATGCTGATTTATGCCACTGTTAACGAAAAAGACTTTAGTAGATTGGCCCCTATATTTCCATACACTTTTTATCACTTAACCCATGACTGGTTCGTCGCCGCAGATATCCCAGTGCACTATGCGGATGCCATTCGTTATAATGTTCAAAGGCTTCCGCAAGGTTTTTTACCGCTGTTAACCCGTCAGGGGCTTTGTTAATGGAATGGTCGCCTCCCATCTCTTGTGCCACAGTGGGACGATAAATCGTCACTCATTGAACGGAGCGCTGCTATCATGAACGTTAAAACTATTGGAATCGATTTGGCAAAAAACGTTTTCCAGATCCATGGGGTTGACGAGCACGGAAAACGGTTGTTCAACAAACAACTCAGACGGGCACAAATGGCCTCCTTTTTTGCCAACATCCCACCCTGTTTGATCGGCATGGAGGCCTGTGCATCTGCTCATTTCTGGGCCAATAAACTGATATCGATGGGCCATAATGTCAAACTGATGGCCCCTCAGTTCGTCAAACCCTATGTTAAAACCAATAAGCATGATGCTGCAGACGCTGAAGCTATTTGTGAAGCCGTCACTCGACCTAACATGCGGTTCGTGCCGGTCAAAACCGCTGAGCAGCAAGCCGTATTGGCACTTCACCGGAGTCGTCAGAGCTTCATCAAACAGCGAACCGCACAAGCCAATCAAATCAGGGGGTTATTGGCCGAATTTGGCATTGTCGTCCCCCGAGGTATCCAGCAGCTACAGCGACGATTACCTGAGCTCGTGGAAGATGCGGATAACCCGTTACCCGTCCTGTTTCGTACACAGCTGAGTCTACTACAGCACCACATGGCGTACCTGTTCGATGTCATCGCTACACTCGACAAGCAGATTGAGCAGTGCTATCGGCAAAATGCTCTCTGCCAGCGTATCGGCAAGATCCCTGGTATTGGCCCTGTTACCGCCAGCGCGCTGATTGCGACCATTGGTAAAGCCAACAATTTCGAGAATGGCCGACAACTGGCTGCCTGGCTCGGATTGGTTCCACGTCAGCACTCCAGTGGGGGTAAACAAGTCCTGCTCGGGATAAGCAAGCGAGGTGATACCTATTTGAGGACCTTGCTTATCCATGGTGCCAGGGCGGTATTGCAGTCGGCCAAACATAAACAGGATGCCGTATCGAGCTGGGCTAACCAGCTAATGGCGCGCCGGAATAACAACATTGCCTCGGTAGCATTGGCTAACAAGAATGCGCGGACTGTGTGGGCGCTCCTGGCCAAAGAGCGGGAGTATTGTGCACCAATAATAAGCGCTTAAGTTGCTTAATCAGTAAGACAGAAACAACACCACCGATTGCCCAGGCAAGCATGAAGTGATGGCAAGACAGGTCAGACCGCGATGGGGAAAACCCGGTTTATTCAAGGCTCCTGAAAGAGCGCTTTGTTGATAGAGGCCTCCATCAGCGTATTCCATCAGGGACAGAGGTATTTTACATCACCTCGGCAAAGTCCGGATCTATGGCTGCAATCGATGACCAGTAAAGCCACCACAACATATTTAGCTTGGCAAACAGGAGGCGACCATCTATGAATAAATCGGACTTTTGCTGAGTTGAAGGATCAGATCACGTATCCTCCCTGACCTGCCCCCAGAGTTAGGGAAGGTGCGAACAAGTTCCTGATATGAGATCATCATATTCATCCGGAGCGCATCCCAGAGGGACATCATGAGCCATCAACTCACCTTCGCCGATAGTGAATTCAGCACTAAGCGCCGTCAGACCCGAAAAGAGATTTTCCTCTCCCGCATGGAGCATATTCTGCCATGGCAGAATATGACCGCTGTCATCGAGCCGTTTTATCCCAAGGCGGGCAATGGCCGACGGCCCTATCCGCTGGAGACCATGCTGCGTATTCACTGCATGCAGCATTGGTACAACCTGAGCGACGGTGCCATGGAAGATGCCCTGTACGAAATCGCCTCCATGCGCCTGTTTGCCCGATTATCCCTGGATAGCGCCCTGCCGGATCGCACCACCATCATGAATTTCCGCCACCTGCTCGAGCAGCATCAACTGGCCCGTCAATTGTTCAAGACCATCAATCGCTGGCTGGCCGAAGCAGGCGTCATGATGACCCAAGGCACTTTGGTGGATGCCACCATCATTGAGGCACCCAGCTCTACCAAGAACAAAGAGCAGCAACGCGATCCGGAGATGCATCAGACCAAGAAAGGCAATCAGTGGCACTTTGGCATGAAGGCCCACATTGGTGTCGATGCCAAGAGTGGCCTGACCCACAGCCTGGTCACCACCGCGGCCAACGAGCATGACCTCAATCAGCTGGGTAATCTGCTTCATGGAGAGGAGCAATTTGTCTCAGCCGATGCCGGCTACCAAGGAGCGCCACAGCGCGAGGAGCTGGCCGAGGTGGATGTGGACTGGCTGATCGCCGAGCGTCCCGGCAGGGTAAAAACCTTGAAGCAGCATCCGCGCAAGAACAAAACGGCCATCAACATCGAATACATGAAAGCCAGCATCCGTGCCAGGGTGGAGCACCCGTTTCGCATCATCAAGCGGCAGTTCGGCTTCGTGAAAGCCAGATACAAGGGGCTGCTGAAAAACGATAACCAACTGGCGATGTTATTCACCCTGGCCAACCTGTTTCGGGTGGACCAAATGATACGTCAGTGGGAGAGATCTCAGTAAAAACCGGAAATAACGCCAGAAATGGTGGAAAAAATAGCCTAAATAGGCTGATTCGATTGTTTGCGGGAAAAAAATCGGCCCAGATCCGCGAAATTTTAATCAGCGAGTCAGCTTGGGAAGAAATGACCTGCTTATTCGCACCTTCCTTAAGTGATACCAACTGTCTGGAGATTCATGGGGCCAGTCTAAACATATCTTCCAAAACAGAATGTTATCAGTTAGACTCAAATGCGATAGTATTAATAAGAGAACAATCCAGGTAGTCTCAGCAAATGCATTAGTAAGGAATAATAATGCACGAGAACAATATCACGTTACTGTGTAATGAAGCAGAGCGATTATTGCAGCTTAATATTAGTTTGCTGCAAAAAATGGTTGATGAGCCGAATTTCCTTGTCGAAAGCGGTAATGGTGCCAACTTACTGATTTAGTGTATGATGGTGTTTTTGAGGTGCTCCAGTGGCTTCTGTTTCTATCAGCTGTCCCTCCTGTTCAGCTACTGACGGGGTGGTGCGTAACGGCAAAAGCACTGCCGGACATCAGCGCTATCTCTGCTCTCACTGCCGTAAAACATGGCAACTGCAGTTCACTTACACCGCTTCTCAACCCGGTACGCACCAGAAAATCATTGATATGGCCATGAATGGCGTTGGATGCCGGGCAACCGCCCGCATTATGGGCGTTGGCCTCAACACGATTTTACGTCACTTAAAAAACTCAGGCCGCAGTCGGTAACCTCGCGCATACAGCCGGGCAGTGATGTGATTGTCTGCGCGGAAATGGACGAACAGTGGGGCTACGTCGGTGCTAAATCACGTCAGCGCTGGCTGTTTTACGCGTATGACAGGATACGGAGGACGGTTGTGGCGCACGTCTTCGGTGAACGCACTCTGGCCACACTGGAGCGTCTTCTGAGCCTGCTGTCGGCCTTTGAGGTCGTGGTATGGATGACGGATGGCTGGCCGCTGTATGAACCCCGCCTGAAGGGAAAGCTGCACGTTATCAGCAAGCGTTACACTCAGCGCATTGAGCGACATAACCTGAATCTGAGACAACATCTGGCAAGGCTGGGACGGAAGTCACTGTCGTTCTCAAAATCGGTGGAGCTGCATGACAAGGTCATCGGGCATTATCTGAACATAAAACACTATCAGTAAGTTGAAGTCATTACCCCATTTTTCGCGGATGAGTTTACGGGCGATTTCGCCACCGATTCCGCCTGTTGCGCCCAGGATGAGTACCTTGTTTGTGTTTTTCATTGTCTTACCTCTGCCGGATGTCTGCTTGACATCGTAGTGTCTGTGCGAGCTAAATGTAATTGCATGACATCAGGCAGCAGGTATGCATTTTTGTATGAATCTAAATATTCCATGGGAATGGTATCGAACCTTCCTGGCGGTGATGAAAGAAGGTTCCCTCTCGGGGGCAGCACGCATGCTTGCCATCACCCAGCCCACTGCGGGGCGACACATAGCAGCGCTGGAATCCGCCCTTGGCCTGGTTTTGTTTACACGTTCGCAAACGGGCCTGCAGCCTACGGATGCGGCAGTCGCGCTGCAAGGCCATGCGCAAGCGATGGAAAACACGGCCAGTATGATTGAGCGTTCGGCTGCCAGCTTCAGTGCCCACTCCGCCGGGTTACATGGCGTGGTTCGCGTATCGGCGAGTGAAATCATCGGCACTGAGGTGCTGCCACCTCTGTTTGCACGAATTAAAGAAGATTATCCGCAGCTTACCCTGGAACTGGTGATCTCTAACCGAATGCAGGATTTATTGAACCGGGAAGCGGATATTGCGGTACGCATGAGCACACCGGTGCAGGAACAACTGATTGCGCGTCGGTTGGGCAGTATTGAAATTGGTTTGCATGCCTCGCCGTCTTATCTGGCACGCCACGGTACGCCGGAGAGTATTGACGCGTTGTTCACCCATACGCTTGTGGGCTTTGATAAAACGACGCCCTTTATTTTACAGGCACTGAAACACTTTCCTCAGTTGAATCGTGAACGCTTTACCGTACGCACTGACAGCGATGTGGCGCAATTGAACCTTATCCGCGCAGGTGCGGGTATAGGAATGTGTCAGGTTCAACTGGCATATTTCCCTGTTCCGTTGGAGCGAGTGATGCCTGGTTTCTTTGCCTATCATCTCGACACCTGGCTGGTTATGCATGAGGACTTGCGCCACAGTAAAGCCTGTAAAACGGTGTTCGATATTCTCGCCGCGGGCTTACAGACATATATCAATAATGCAGGTATGTAACAATCCCGTCGCGATTGCCGCGCTGCTGTTGACCGTAATGGCGGGCTTGAGTTCGCCCCGAACAGGATGATGTCGGCGCCGCCTTTTAACCGTTCTGTCCCGTTGATTAAGACACCTCAATTTACGTATTGCTTTGATCATTAGTATGAACAGCTTCAAACCGTGAATGTGATACTCACCACAGCCTGAATCACAGCCCGGAGATGAAAATGTCCCCGTTTCCGGGCGCACCCCCTATCTCTCTACCAGGTGGATATACAGCGAAACAGGTATCTGCGGCGCTGCTCTGTTATGGTGCGAAAAATTGCACCATGCACACTCTCCTGACAATGACCTGCCGATTACTCAAGGTTTATGTGCAATGTGCACACTTCGTTGTGTTAACTCTGCCCGGCTATTTTTGGCATACCTCTTGCTATTTCTTGCATAGCCATTCAGATAGCCACTCAGAGATTTCACAATGTCAAACAGCAATGATTTTCCGCTCGTCGAAGCGCCCGCCTCCGGACGTAAAGGCGTATTTTCGATCTCCATGGTTTTGTTCAGCTTTACTTTTTTTACCGGCACGATGTTCGCAGGCGGCAAACTTGGCGTCTCCTTTTCTATCGTCAATCTTTTATGGATTGCGGTTATCGGTAACTTTTTGCTGGCCCTCTACGCCGCTTCGCTCGGCTGGATTGCCGCCCGTAGCGGGCTGAATACCGTACTGATGGGCCGCTTTTGCTTCGGAGAAATCGGCAGCAAACTCGCCGATTTTATTCTCGGCTTTGCCGAACTGGGCTGGTACGCCTGGGGGACCGCAACGGTCGCCATCTCACTGGTCAAAATCCTCGCCCTGCCCGCCGCCATGACCATCCCGCTGATGATCCTGTTCGGCATCCTGTTCTGCGTCACTGCGCTGGTGGGTTACAAAGGGCTGGACGCGCTGTCTCGCGTGTCGGTGCCGCTGATGTTTATTCTGCTGGTGGTGTCGATGTACCTGGCCGCCAATCACGCCGGTGGCTGGCAGGCGATGACCAAAATTGAACCGGGCGAAACCATGACCTGGTCTGCGGCTATCACCATGGTCTTTGGCACCTTCGCCAGCGGCGCGACCCAGGCAACAAACTGGACCCGGTTGGCCAATTCCAGCCGCACCGCTATCGTTGCCAGTATGAGTAGCTTTCTCATCGGTAACGGGCTGATGATTGTTGCCGGAGCGTGGTGCGCTATCGTCTATCAGCAGGCCGATATTGTGGAAGTGCTGATTTTGCAGGGGTTGTCGATCGCCGCGGTGGTAATGCTGTGCCTTAACCTGCTGACTATTCAGGGGCCGACGATTTACAACGTCTCGGCCGCCGCCTGCCATCTGCTGCGCAGCGAGCGCCGCCGTACCCTAACCGTGGTCGCCGCTGGCGTCGGCATTGTGCTGGCGATTGGCGGTATGTATGAAATGCTAATCCCATTCCTCGTTCTCCTGGGCAGTATCATTCCGCCCATTGGCGGCGTGATCCTTGCCGACTACTGGTTTTATCGCGGCGGTCGTTATCCTCTGCTGCAAACGGCCCGTTTGCCGCGCTTCAACTGGTTGGGACTGGGCGCCTATGCCGTGGGCGCAGTGGTGGCGTATCTGTCGCCGTGGATCGCCCCATTGGTCGGCATTACCGTCTCCGCGCTGCTCTACATCGCCCTGACGCGTCTGAGCAAACGTCAGCCCGCCGCTGATTCGGTCGCGGAGCAGTAGTTATGAGCCTGACGGTCAGCGAAATCCTCGCCCTGGAGGAACTCTCCCCCATGCGCCTGCGTGCCGGTAAACAGGGGCTGCAACTGGCGGTTCGCTGGTACTACGTGGCGGAAAATGAAAATATCGCCGAATGGATCATGGGCGGGGAGCTGGTCTTTATCACCGGCATCAACCATCCCCGCGATGAAGACAACCTGATCCATTTACTGATGGAAGGCAAACAGCGCGGGATAGCCGGGATGGTGATCCTCACCGGCGATGCGTATATTCAGGCGATCCCCCCTCGCCTGATCGCACTGGCCGACGAGCTGGGCATTCCGCTGATCGAACAGCCCTATCTGCTAAAGATGGTGATTGTCACCGAACGCATCGGCACTGCGCTGGTGCGCAGTGAAAATGCCCTGCAATCGCAGCGCGATATTCTGTTGCAACTGTTAACCGGCGATTTTCCCGATCTGCACATCCTGCAGCAACGAGCTATCCACCAACAACTGGATTTTAGCCGCCCCCTGCGGGTAGTGGCATTGCGTCTTGAGGGGATACAAAACCTGTTTCGCCAGTTTCCACCCGGGCAGGCCGAGGCCTGGTTACAGCAGGCGCGACGTACCATCCGTCAGCGATTGCAGCAGCAGCTCAATCAACAGGAGAACCCCTTTCCGCTGGTCGAGCGCAGCAATATGTTTATCTTCCTGCTGCCGGATGAGGACGGTGAGTTTTATCAGCAGAAAAAGTGGTTAGCACAGTGGCTGCTCGCGCTGGCGGAAGGTGACGACAGGCTGTCGCTACTGTGTGGCCTTTCCGCTCGGGTGCAGCAATTACAGGACTATCAGCGCGCGCTGTCGCAGGCGCGTCAGGCCCTGGATCTTAGCGATACTCTGCGCCCGGCCCAGCGCATTACCGACTATCAACAACTGGGATTTATCAAGCTCCTCTCTGCCATCGGCGACCCTGCGCTGCTGAGCGATTTTATGCACGACACCCTTGGCTGCCTGATAGAACGCGATCGCAAAAGTCCGTGGCTATTGATGGAGACGCTGGAAACACTGCTCCAGGAGAACGGGAACGTGGTCAGAGCAGCCGAGCGGCTTGGCATTCACCGCAACACGTTACATCAACGCATCCAACGTATTGAAAAGCTGACCAGCTATCCGATTAGCCATCCGCAATTCCACCTCAACGCCTCGGTCGCGTTAACGATCTGGCGTATGTCACAAAACCATTTACGGGAATACTCATGAAAATTATCAACGCACGCCTGCGCCATAAAGAATCGCTTTATACCCTCGACTTAGATGACGGCGTGATCAAGAGCATCACTCCGCAGGCCGCCGTGCAGACGGCTGACGCCAGCGATATCGACGCGCAACAAAAGCTGGTTATCCCGCCGTTCGTCGAGCCGCATATCCATCTTGATGCCACCCTGACCGCGGGCGAGCCGGAGTGGAATATGAGCGGCACACTGTTTGAGGGTATCGCCCGCTGGAGCCAGCGCAAAGCGAGCGTAACGGTTGAAGATACGCGCCAGCGGGCGCTGAAAACCATCGGTATGTTACGCGATAACGGCGTGCAGCACGTGCGCACCCATATTGATGTGACCGATCCTTCCCTGACGGCGCTTGAGGCGATGCTGGCAGTGAAAAAGGAGGCGGCCCAGCTTATCGACCTGCAAATCGTCGCCTTTCCGCAAGAAGGCATTGAATCCTTCCCCGGTGGCCGAGAGCTGATGACGCGCGCTATCGAGATGGGCGCCGACGTGGTGGGCGGCATTCCGCACTACGAAAATACCCGCGATAAAGGCGTCAGTTCGCTGGGCTTTTTGATGGATCTGGCCCAGCGCCATGGCTGTCTGGTCGATGTGCATTGCGATGAAATCGACGACCCACAATCACGCTTCCTGGAAGTGCTGGCGGAAGAAGCCCGGGTGCGTGGGATGGGCGCACAGGTCACCGCCAGCCATACCTGCGCCATGGGCTCTTACGATAACGCCTACTGCTCGAAGCTGTTCCGCCTGCTTAAAGCGTCGGGCATCAACTTTATCTCTTGTCCAACCGAAAGCATTCACCTGCAAGGACGCTTCGACACCTGGCCGAAACGTCGCGGCGTAACACGGGTGGCAGAGCTGGACCGCGCCGGGATCAACGTCTGTTTTGCGCAGGACTCCATTCAGGATCCGTGGTATCCGGTGGGCAACGGCAACATCATGCGTATTCTCGATGCCGGTCTGCATATTTGCCACATGCTGGGATATGAGGATTTGCAGCGCTGCCTCGATCTGATTACTGATAACAGTGCCCGTGCGCTGTGCTTAGGTGATAACTACGGCATTGCCGAAGGGCGCCCGGCGAACCTGCTTATCCTAGATGCGGAAAATGACTACGATGCGGTGTGCCGCCAGGCCAAAGTGCTGACCTCTGTTCGTCACGGTAAAGTCATCATGCAGCGCCAGCCGGAAGAGATTTGCTACCCGGTCTGACACGTTCCCCTCGCCCGGCCGGTTAATCTGTCGGGCCTGGTAAGCATCACCACAGCCGCTGGTTTTCATCATCGCGCAGATAAGGATCATGCGGCTCGCCTGCCAGGCAGTCACTCATCGGCTTTTGCATCTGACATCATAACAATACGGGTAGCCCTTTTCGCCATGGCCCGTAAAGGGTGAATTTTTACGCCCGATTTCTGTTTCCGGTAGTGATGGGTATTGGTGACAACGTTAAACGGCACGACCTGATCTTTCATATGTCTGTTATCACGCAGCAGAGAAGCGGGTAATGGTGCCAACTTACTGATTTAGTGTATGTTGGTGTTTTTGAGGTGCTCCAGTGGCTTCTGTTTCTATCAGCTGTCCCTCCTGTTCAGCTACTGAAGGCGTGGTGCGTAACGGTAAAAGTACTGCCGGACATCAGCGCTATCTCTGCTCTCACTGCCGTAAAACATGGCAGCTACAGTTCACTTACACCGCTTCTCAACCCGGTACGCATCAGAAAATCATTGATATGGCCATGAATGGCGTCGGATGTCGCGCCAGTGCACGCATTATGGGCGTTGGCCTCAACACGATTTTACGACACTTAAAAAACTCAGGCCGCAGTCGGTAACCTCGCGCATACAGCCGGGCAGTGATGTGATTGTCTGCGCGGAAATGGACGAACAGTGGGGCTACGTCGGTGCTAAATCACGTCAGCGCTGGCTGTTTTACGCGTATGACAGGATACGGAGGACGGTTGTGGCGCACGTATTCGGTGAACGCACGTTGGCCACGCTGGAGCGTCTTCTGAGCCTGCTGTCGGCCTTTGAGGTCGTGGTATGGATGACGGATGGCTGGCCGCTGTATGAATCACGCCTGAAGGGAGAACTGCACGTTATCAGCAAGCGATATACGCAGCGCATTGAGCGGCATAACCTGAATCTGAGGCAGCATCTGTCAAGGCTGGGCAGGAAGTCACTGTCGTTCTCAAAATCGGTGGAGCTGCATGACAAAGTCATCGGGCATTATCTGAACATAAAACACTATCAGTAAGTTGGAGTCATTACCGTCGAAAGCAAACAAAACAGCAACGAACAACTCTTTAATAAAAGTAAAGCCTTGAAAAGAATTGAAGAATTACAGGGCGAACGAACCAAAATTATCCGTAAAGAGATGGTGCTGGCCGTCGTTGGGACCATGAAAGCCGGAAAATCAACGACCATCAACGCGATTGTGGGAAAAGAGATCCTGCCAAACCGCAATCGGCCAATGACCTCAATCCCGACACTCATTCGCCACGTGCCGGGTAAACATACTCCAGACCTTCAGCTAAACAATATCGACCCTATCCATCAGTTGTTGAGCGCGCTCAAGAAAAAGATTACAACTGACGAAGGCAAAAAGCGTGTACTTGAACTCGATAAGGATCAAGAGAAAAGTAAGTTATTGCGAATTGCCATGGATGATAATTGGTTAAAAAATAGCTACGCTGGTGAAGCTGAAATTTTCACCTGCCTCGCCTCGCTGAATGACCTGGTGCGTCTGGCAACCGCGCTGAATGTCGAATTTCCGTTCGAAGCCTATGAAGAGGTTCATGAGCTTCCGGTAATTGAAGTTGAGTTTAGCCACCTGACGGGAATGGATGATAGCCATGGAACATTGACCCTGCTGGACACCCCAGGTCCCAATGAAGCCGGACAACCCCAACTCCAGGCAATGATGCGCGATCAGTTGCAAAAAGCGTCTGCGGTACTGGCGGTGCTGGATTACACCCAATTAAATTCCGAAGCCGATCAGCAGGTTCGCGCAGAATTGAACGATATTGCAAACGTGGCGGCAGGCCGTTTGTTTGTCCTGGTCAATAAATTCGACCAGCAAGATCGTAACAGCGATAACGCTGAGACGGTCAAGCAGAGCGTGCCCGCCATGCTTAAACATGACGTCCTGAATAGCGAGCGCGTTTACCCTGTCTCCTCTCGCCATGCATATCTGGCTAACCGCGCCCGCAGCGTGATAAGCCAAGCCGGAACGCTGTCTGGTCAGGAAGACTGGGTGAAGGATTTTGCGAAACTGGCCTTTGGTTTATCCTGGGAAGAAGAGGATCTTACGAGTCTGGATGATGTCAGGAGAAACGCCGATAAAATCTGGCGTCGTTCACTTTTTGATAAGCTCATTACCGAAGTGATTCAGGCTGCGCATACTAAAGCGGCAGCACTGGCCGTCGATTCTGCCGCAGCCAAGCTGGTTCAGAACGCAGAAAACGCCAATGAATATCTCTCGGTGCGTCATCAGGGTCTGTTGACCAGCATTCAGGCCTTACAAAATCAAATCAACGGCTTGCTTAGCGATATCGATAATATAGCCACCTGCCAGAAAGAGGTCGACGCCGAGGTGAAACGGGCCATGAAAGGCATCACGCGTGAAACGGACGCATTGCTTGAACAGGCCGAGAAAACGCTGAGCAAAGACCTGAATGAATACTTCAAAAATGGAAAACGTCAGGAGAAAGAAGCATTCGGGATCGATCAACCGAAGGAATCAACAAGTCTCACGATCTTTGGAACGTTCTTTAAGACGCTGACCGGTACTACCCAGCCACGAGAGCGTGATTTCGATCCGAACAATCCGGAAATGAAGTTTAGCGCGCGTTCTGATGCCGAAAGATTCATCCAGCAAATCGAAGACTCCGTCACTAGTTTGCTGGCAGAGACCGAAGAAAAAATTAAACCGACGCTGACAGAGATCGTTGTCGGCATCGAAAAAAGCTTCCATGGCAACGCGATCAAGGCTGTGGAAAAAATCGCCCATCAAATCAATACTCGTCTTGAAGACGATGGCTTTGCGGTCAATATTCGCTTCCCTAAAGTAAGCCAGCTACAGACTAATCTTTCTATCAGAACTCGTATGGCCAGTCTTCTGGAGGAAAAAACCTTCAGTGAAACCAGACGTCGCCGTACGAGTGGAGTATGGGGAACGGTGTGTGGGTGGTTTAAAACCGATGACTGGGGCTGGGAAGATTACAGCGTTGATGTCACCCGTAGTGTGGTAGAT
Source organism: Enterobacter sp. RHBSTW-00318 (assembly GCF_014101375.1). Classification (NCBI taxonomy): domain Bacteria; kingdom Pseudomonadati; phylum Pseudomonadota; class Gammaproteobacteria; order Enterobacterales; family Enterobacteriaceae; genus Enterobacter; species Enterobacter sp. RHBSTW-00318. The sequence continues at coordinate 32,889 of NZ_JABXQH010000002.1, read as the reverse complement.
ATTCGCAAGATTAAAACTGCCGTGAAAAAACAGACTAAAGAGCATTTTGCAGAGTTAAACGAGACCATCGAGGCGAGTATCAATCAGCCTATATTGGTCGAAATTGAATCATTCTTTGGAGCCTTTAAAAGTAAAGTGGAGCAGTTGCGTAATACGCTTATCCAGAGCACCGAAGATCATAAAAATTGCCAGAATGAGCAGGAACAGCTGACACTGCGCCTAAGTGAGCTAAAAAAACTCACACCGGAGATGATCCGTGACGGCAAAGCGCTCAAAGAAGAACTGGAGCCGATGCTGTGATCACCTCCTTTCAGGAAGCACTTCCAGACAATGAGGCATGCCAGATCCTGGCATGCCTGCCGGAAAAGTTCATTGTTGATTTCGCCAACGGTATCGATATCACACAAGATCACCTTCGGGTACAGAAAAACCGCAGCTTCTTTATGCGAGTGAAAGAGGGGCTCAGCGGTCAGTCTTCCGCCCGCCAGCACGCAATTAATAGCGCGCTGGCAGATAGTGTTGAGGCCTCACTGACGTGGCTCACCGAACTCACCTCCTCGCTGGCCACCACCAACTATGCTCTGACGCAGGTGAATGATAGAGTGACGTCTCTGGTTAGCGATACCGCTACGCTCGCGCACTATTCTGCCGACACCCGTGAGCAGCTTAACGCACTGTCTTTGCAGGTGAACCAAAAGCTGAGCCACCTCGAGCAGCATCTTCATCGCGTCGATATGCTGCAGCGGGGCCAACTGCATCTTGACCAGATATTTTCCAGCTGGAGCGCCGGGCGGTACTCTGCCCTGCCGTTTGCCGGACGTTGCTATGTCGCACTTGAGGAACTGCGCTGGGGAGCATTCGGCGATGTGATACGCCATGGTGATACGCATCAGGCAAACCAGATGATCGACATTCTAAAAAACAAGGCCTTAGCCCAACTCGCCGCAGACCACGGTAGCCTGGCGAGCGCACGCCACGACACTTACAGCTGGCTGTCATGGCATGCAGGCCAGATACAGCAAAATGACTGGCCAGAGACGCTCAACTGGATGGCTGACTGGTGTACTAAAGATGCACATCCCGTTATCTGGTCTGCAACCCAGAAATACGACGATTTACCATTACGTATGCCGCGTCTGTGTTCAGCAGAACGCATTGCTACCAGCATGGTCGATGAAATATTCAGCCGGGAGGCCGCATGAGCCAAACGATGAAATTAGGTCTGGCGCTTTCCGGTGGTGGGGCGATAGGTGCTTATGAAGCAGGCGTCGTCAAAGCGCTTGCGGAGTCGGGAACCGACGTCCATATGGTTTCCGGCGCGAGTATTGGCGCGTTGAACGGCGCGATTATCGCCTCTTCTTCAGGGCTGTCGCAGGCGGCGGAACGGATGGCTGAAATCTGGGACCATCTGGGTAATAGCACCGTTTTGTCGGTTAACAAATCAGCCTATTTTTCGCTGCTGTTGCAGTTTGGGATCGGAATGGGGCTCTCCCCAATGCTCAGCAAGACGGGAAGTATGCTCAGTACGATCCTTAATCGTGCGGCGCTGATCACCGGTACGAAAGGCTTTGAAAATCAGCCTTTGCTCTCGGATCAACCCTTGATTGCCCTGATGGATCGTTATCTGGACATGGATGCCCTTGCGGTCGGTTTACCCCTTTTCGTCTCGTTATACCCTACTGAAGGCGGAGTGCAGGATATTATCAACTGTATTGCCGCCGAACTGGGTCTGGATTCAACGCGCGATTCCGAATTTTATCATGTGCAAAACCTCCCCCCAGAACAGCAAAAAGAGGCGCTAATGGCCTCGGCGGCACTGCCGTTGTTGTTCAAATCTCGTGAAGTCAACGGTACCCATTATAGCGATGGCGGAATGGGCGGCTGGGCGAGTTTGCAGGGCAATACGCCGGTCACGCCCCTCGTGGAAGCCGGTTGCAACATGGTGATCGTCACCCATTTGAGTGATGGATCGCTGTGGGATCGTCAGGCCTTTCCTGATACCACGGTGCTGGAAATCCGACCGCAGCGTTCATTACGCCGCAACGATGGGGCGCTGGGAGGTGCAAAAGATCTGCTGGGCTTTACGGCGATGCATATTGATTCGTGGATTGAACAGGGTTATCACGACACCATGAGCGCCCTAGACAGCGTCCGTAAACCGCTTCAGGCACGACGCACTCTACAACTTTCCAGTACCGCGCTTGAAAGCAGTCTGGCAGAGAATACCACCGCGGATTCGGTCTTAAAAAACGCAATATCCCGACTTAAAGATGGCATTCAACGCTGAGAACTGATCCGGATCTGTGTTCGTCTTTCCTGTTGGCGCTGGATCAGCTATCACCTCGACAGGCAGTTTAGCCGGTGATGATGAAAATTTGGTCGCTGTCGGGAGGTGACGTGATGTGCGGCCTTCACTCTGCTAGAGCCGCAGCCATTTGAAGATGACGTTATCATTGACGCCGTTTTCACGGGCAATCTGAGCAACGTAGGCTCCGGGACTGGGAAGCCAGTTCAACCATACGGGGCTTGAAGTCATTCGAATGATTCTTACGAGGTTCTTTTCGTCAGGATTGGGATTCCATACTTAGATGTCCGTCTGTAACAGGTGGGCGTCTAAGTAACCAGCACAGGCTTAATAGCTATATATAGCGCAGAGTTTACGCTTACGAATTTCTTACGACACTTAACCTGCTCCCCGTATTTTCACACAGACTGCTGTTAGTTACTTCCGCTTTTGGCTGTGAGTTCAACGGGTCGATGCAACGCTATCCTTAATCAAGGGGGACGTTGTCATGAAACGAAGAACTCGGATTAACTACACGCCAGAGCAGAAGGCAATTATCTGGGACAGATATAAGCAAGGTGATTCTCTACATGATATCGCCAGAATGTTCGACAGATATCATTCTTCCATTATGCCCACTATCCACCAGACAGGCGGCTATCGTCCTCCCGTGCGAAAACGGCACCGATTAGCGCTTTCGCTTGATGAAAGAGAGGAGATATCCAGAGGGCTGGTAGCAAAACTCAGTATCAGGGATATCGCCGCCAAATTATCAAGAGCGCCCTCAACGATTAGCCGCGAGGTCAGGAGGCACGGTGGTGCAAAACAATACCGTGCAGCAAAAGCCGATGCTACTGCGTGGGAAAATGCACTGAGACCAAAACCTTGCAAGCTAATTGAAAGCCCCGCATTGTGTAAAATCATTGCAGAGAAGATGCATCAGGACTGGTCGCCGGAACAGATCGCCGGTTGGCTGAAACGCTGTTATCCGGATAATCAGGAAATGCATGTGTCACACGAAACGATTTATAAAACGCTTTTTATACAAACCCGGGGAGCATTAAAAAAAGAGCTGCAGCAATGCCTCAGAAGCGGAAGAGCAGTGCGTAGATCCAGAACGTCATCGCTTAAAGGGAAAGGATTAGGGTCAATCCCGAACACGATACCTATCAGCGAAAGGCCACCAGAGGCGGCTGACAGAGCCATCCCAGGTCACTGGGAAGGTGACTTGATTCAGGGCTCGAAAAACTCCTATATCATCACCCTCGTAGAACGTCATTCTCGTTTTGTTATGCTGGCGAAGATCAGAGACAACAAGACCATAACGGTTATATCTGCACTCATCAGACAAGCCCGGGAATTACCTGCTGAGCTTTATAAAACATTAACTTGGGATCGTGGCGCTGAAATGACCAGCCACACACGATTTACTATAGCGACAGACATTCAGATTTATTTTTGTGATCCTCAATCTCCCTGGCAACGTGGCTCAAATGAAAATACGAACAGATTGCTCAGACAATATTTTCCAAAAGGAACTGACTTATCGGTTCACAGCCAGCAAAGACTTAACAGTGTTGCCAGACAGCTCAACGAAAGGCCGAGAAAAACGCTAGACTATGAATCACCCGCAGAACGGTTCAATCAATGTGTTGCATCCATCGGTTGAACTCACAGCACAAAGCAGACGTTAAGACTTACAGCATCGGGAAACTTCTGGATGCCGCGTCAGCGGCATGGAGGCGCCAGATGAGGTTACATGTGTCTGTGGAGTCAAATGGCGCCGAAAGCCCGGCGTAGCCGGTTACCTGGCTATAAACTCTGCCACCCTACCCCCTGCCCTGATTAGCCTTAACTCGCGAACAGCAATGAAGAAGTCAAAGTAATCCCTTTTAACCCCGGTGAGCGGGCTTTACGGCGTTTACGACGTAAAGGGCGTGATTTCCGGGGCCTTAGCGGCGGCAGCTTGCTGCTGACGCTTAGGGGGATGTTCATCAACTATTTCAGCGACACCAGGGAACTTAACATGGTAGCTGCAAAGCCATACCCGCGAAAAACATCTCAGACGCCGCTGTACGCGGTCGGAGTGGTCCCGACAAGGCGACAGCCGCAGTCGGGGCGTATCTCCGCGTTAGCGGGCCGCAGGGCCGCTTACGAGCGTGTACCGAACAACTGACCGCAGCTCCACTCACAGCGATGAAGAAGAGTAGTTACAACACCCATCATTAAAAGCGATGGTGTTCCCCGGCCTTCGGCCGGGGGCGGCGGCGCTTTTCAGTGGTGGGGAGGGGCACCTGGCCGGCAAACCGGCGCCGGTTTTATGATTAACTTCCTTATGAATGCTGTAACTAATGTGGTTCTCCGGTCGGGGCCCGTCGCGAAGCGATGGGAGCTACTTTTGAGGCGCTTGCGCCGATGTTTTTAAGTTATTCACTTTTTGGTAATGCTACCAACTTGCTGATTTAGTGTATGATGGTGGTTTTGAGGTGCTCCAGTGGCTTCTGTTTCTATCAGCTGTCCCTCCTGTTCAGCTACTGAAGGCGTGGTGCGTAACGGTAAAAGTACTGCCGGACATCAGCGCTATCTCTGCTCTCACTGCCGTAAAACATGGCAGCTTCAGTTCACTTACACCGCCTCTCAGCCCGGTACACACCAGAAAATTATTGATATGGCCATGAATGGCGTCGGATGTCGCGCCAGTGCACGCATTATGGGCGTTGGCCTCAACACGATTTTACGACACTTAAAAAACTCAGGCCGCAGTCGGTAAACTCACGCATACAACCGGGCAGTGACGTCATTGTTTGCGCGGAAATGGACGAACAGTGGGGTTACGTCGGCGCTAAATCACGCCAGCGCTGGCAGGATACGGAGGACGGTTGTGGCGCACGTATTCGGTGAACGCACGCTGGCCACGCTGGAGCGTCTTCCGGGCCTGCTGTCGGCCTTTGAGGTCGTGGTATGGATGACGGATGGCTGGCCGCTTTATGAATCACGCCTGAAGGGAAAGCTGCACGTAATCAGCAAGCGATATACGCAGCGAATTGAGCGGCATAACCTGAATCTGAGGCAGCATCTGGCAAGGCTGGGACGGAAGTCGCTGTCGTTCTCAAAATCGGTGGAGCTGCATGACAAAGTCATCGGGCATTATCTGAACATAAAACACTATCAGTAAGTTGGAGTCATTACCAGAATTTTTTGTTGAACTTCTTAGGGTTGAAATCCTCACCGATTTTATTGAAGAATTCTTTATCAATAATGCCGGGACTCTCTGCTTTTTCACTTTCCTGCGCTTCAGGCTCAGACGGTTGTGTATTGTGCAATACACTTTCCGCTGCACCCTTCGCGCTACTCTTATCATGTGTATTGTGTAATACATTTTTTCGGTTTTGCCGCGTTCTATACAGTGCCATCTCAAGCCCTTTGGCTGTTACCGAAAAGCTGTATTCGCTGTCGAGGATTTCAGCAATTTCATGCCGCGTTAGCCCTCTGTCCAGCCAGTTCTCGATTTCATTTAGGCGCAATCTGACAGCAGCCGATAAGTTGCGGGGTTTCAGATCTGCTGGTTTATTCATAACCCCCCCGTTGTATGAAAATGACTCTACAACACTCGTAAGAAGGGGTCAATCGAGTTTTGTAGTTTATCTGTAGTTTTCTTGTAGTCTCTTTGTAGTCTGTCACGTTTTTTGTAGTTTCTTTGTAGTTTTATTGTAGTCTATTTGTAGTCTACCAACACTAAGGCAAAACGTTTTTTGTAGTTTATCTGTAGTTTTTGGTTGCTCAGATGGTCATGCAAGCATGACCATCAAAGAATAGGACGCTTTTTAGCAAATGCCCCTTAACCTACGGAGATCGCCCTACCAAAAAAGATGATTTTTTATCCCTTAACCTGCTATACACCTAACGCAGCGTGATAAATCACGCTATACCACTGATTTAAAAGAAAAAAAACCAAATTTAGCCATGCTGCGGTATTACCCAGGTATTACAAATCCAATCTAACTTACTGATTTAAAGAATTTTTTATTTATTACTTTGGTAATACTATGATTTCACCGTATTAGACACCCTTTTTTCGTTTAAAAAATGCACAAAGTGAGGACTGAATGCCAACAATAACCGCAAAAGTATCAGATGAACTTTTGGCCTATATAGACCTGGTTTCAGGTGGTAATCGGCTTTGTTGAATAAATAAGATTTCGTGCGAACGACCCTGTAGCTGGCTGGATTTTCAGGCAATACGCACGCTTTCAGGCATACCTGCTTTCGTCATTTTGTTCAGCGCTCGTACCAGGGCCATAGCTTCCGCTACCTGACCATCGTAGTCACGCAGCGTCAGTGAATCTCCCAACAACTGCTTCATTCTGTACATTGCCGTTTCCGCTATCGAGCGACGGTTATATTCCGTTGTCCATTTCCACCGCGCATTACTCCCGGTCATTCGCTGATTAGCCACTGCACGGTTACGGTCTGCATATTCACCGGGCCAGTAACCTGCACCTTTTCGGGGCGGGATAAGCGCGCTGATTTTCTTACGCCGCAGTTCATCGTGACAGAGCCGGGTGTCGTAAGCCCCGTCTGCCGCGGCTGCCCTGATTTTTCTGTGAGTCTGCCGGATAAGGCCCGGGAAGGCTTCTGAGTCCGTGACGTTATTCAGCGACAGGTCTGCACAGACAACTTCATGTGTGTTGCTGTCAACAGCAAGATGCAACTTTCGCCAGATACGACGGCGCTCTTTGCCGTGCTTTCTGACTTTCCATTCGCCTTCACCAAAGACCTTCAGCCCGGTGGAATCAATCACCAGGTGTGCGATTTCACCCCGGGTGGACGTTTTGAAACTGACATTAACCGACTTTGCCCGCTTACTGACACTGGTGTAATCCGGGCAGCGCAACGGAACGTTCATCAGGGCAAAAATGGAATCAATAAAACCCTGCGCAGCCCGCAGGGTCAGCCGGAATACGCGTTTAATCACCAGAACGGTGGTGATGGCGAGATCAGAATAGCGCTGGGGCCTTCCTCGTGATGAAGGCGTTCCCGACTCATACCAGGCCTGAATCGCCCCATCATCCAGCCAGAAAGTGAGGGAGCCACGGTTGATGAGAGCTTTGTTGTAGGTGGACCAGTTGGTGATTCTGAACTTTTGCTTTGCCACGGAATGGTCTGTGTTGTCGGGAGGATGCGTGATCTGATCCTTCAACTCAGCAAAAGTTCGATTTATTCAACAAAGCCATTTGGAAGCATTACCTTTCAGATGAATGACTAAGAACAAGAATAATTGTTAGTAGTAAAAATGATCTTTTTTTAATCGTATAAATTTACATTTAGCGCAAGCGCCCTTCACTTGTACTCTGACATTTTTACTTTGTTCTAGATCAATAAAATCGCGATTATTAGGAATGCGTTACAGTAATAAATTAACCCATAATTGGGGTCAAGGCAGCGGATGATAAGGCTTCAAGCGGGTTTAGATGTAAAAAAGCCCGACTGGTGATCGGGCTTTTTTACATCCAAAACTAAGCTGGTACTCAGATCTGGAATGGAACTATCTTTAACTGACGGTTGAATGATACCCCCCACTCTTTACTCTGATCAATCTGATTTACAAGAGCCAGCTAACACATTGATTAGACTCTGGCTGACTAACAGGTGGTGCTGAGTCAGTACCATTACCTGAGTGGAACTATCTTTAACTGACATTAAAGATTAAAAACCGAATGACAGAGTGGAAGGGTTCATTCGGTGTTCTACTCTCCAGAAAAGGAGAGAAAATGGAGACTCTTACAAAAGTCATCCAGGCTCTGAAAGCGCTCATTGTGCTTTTAGAGTTAATTCGCTGGTTCTTCTAACAACCAGCTCACCCAAGAGCCAGGATTCCCTGGCTTTTTTATTAACCAATCCTAGACCACTCGCCAATATGTCACATTAGGGTATAGTTCATATGTACCACCTCAAGAGGTATCGGGTAGTTTTATTGTTACCACTTAAGTGATACCATAATGAACAGTACCACTTAAATGTTACCACTAGGACAAAAAATGTTCGTTTTTGGTTACCTCCGGGCATCCACTTCAGAACAGGATGCCAGCCGGGCAAAAAATGCACTGAAGGCGTTTGCAAACCAACATGGACACCGTATTGCTGGCTGGTATATCGATAATGTCTCCGGTACGACAATGAATCTTCCTGAACTGATCAGGCTTCTTGGTGATGCGGAACCTGGTGATGTGATTCTCATTGAACAGGTCGACAGGCTCACTCGCCTGGATGATGCAGGCTGGGAGACACTCAGAAAGCAAATTACAGACAAGCAGCTGGCCATCGTCAGTCTTGATCTACCGACCAGCCATCTGGCGCTATCCAGCACAGTAAGTGATGACTTTACCCGAAGCATGCTGAAGGCCGTAAATGGCATGATGCTGGATATGCTGGCCGCTATTGCCCGAAAAGATTACGAAGACCGTCGACGTCGACAGTCAGAGGGTATCAGTAAGGCGAAAGCTGAAGGAAAATACCGGGGCAGGGTGGCCGATGCGCAGAAACATGAACTGATACGCACTCTGCGCCTGGTCAATGGAAAATCGCTGCGAGAAACAGCTCGCCTGGCGGGCGTTTCTAAAATGACAGTAATTCGGGTCTGCTCCAGCGCTAACAAATAACGATCTCTCTGTTCGCAAACGTGAGTTGTCCGGCATCCTGAATGATTGATATGCAAGAATATAGACTGAGCGGCCTTACGGGAAAGAAATACATCATCATCTGACTGGCCATTATGTGCTGCTCCTGCCTGTGATAGCATACCCGGGTCATTTTTCAGAGCCAGGGCTGATGATGAAGAAAAACAGCACCCCCACACCCCACGATGCCACGTTCAGGCAGTTCCTGACGCAGCCGGATATTGCCCGGGATTTTATGAAGTTGCATTTGCCCGCTGAGCTGCAGGCCATCTGCGACCTCAGCACGCTGAAACTGGAATCCGGCTCGTTCGTTGAGGATGACCTCCGCCAGTATTTCAGCGACGTCCTCTACAGCCTGAAAACCACCGGTGGTGACGGCTACGTTCACGTGCTCATTGAGCACCAGTCGTCGCCTGACAGGCACATGGCGTTTCGCCTGATACGTTACGCGGTAGCCGCCATGCAGCGCCATCTGGAAGCGGGCCATAAGAAGCTGCCCCTGGTGATACCGGTCCTGTTCTATACCGGTAAACGCAGCCCGTATCCGTATTCCACCCGCTGGCTGGATGAGTTTGACGACCCGGCGCTGGCAGGCACACTCTACAGCGGCGCTTTCCCGCTGGTTGATGTGACCGTTATTCCGGATGATGACATCGCCGGCCACCGCAGTATGGCCGCTCTGACCTTACTGCAGAAACATATTCACCAGCGCGACCTCGCTGAACTGGTTGACCGGCTGGCGCCCATTTTGCTGGCCGGCTATCTGTCTTCATCCCAGGTCATATCGCTGGTACACTATATACTCCAGGCAGGCGAGACAGCTGACGCCGAAGCCTTTGTACGCGAACTGGCACAGCGTGTGCCGCAACACGGAGACGCACTCATGACCATCGCACAACAGCTTGAGCAGAAGGGTATCCAGAAGGGGATTGAGCAGGGCATCCAGCTCGGTGAACAACGGGGTATTGAAAAGGGCCGTTCAGAAGGTGAGCGTCAGGCCACTCTGAAAATTGCCCGTACCATGCTGCATAACGGCATTGACCGCAATACCGTTATGAAAATGACCGGCCTGACGGAAGACGACCTGGCGCAGATCCGCCACTAACCATTCTTTCCTGGCGCTCCCTGTCTGGCCATCAGCGTAAACGGGCAGGGCAGGGAGATGACCATTCAGACTCAGTCTGAACAGAGTTGTGCGAAAAAAAGCCAGCGTGAAAGGCTGGCCGGACACAATTGTGGTTCGTCAAAGGGAGCAAATCCCCGGAGTGTGGGACAGTCACAATGCATCCGGTGAGAAGACTGTAGTCGTGGACTGCAGAAATGCCACTGCTGAAATAAAAGAATTATTTCGGCACCTCAGCCACTCATCACACGGACCCGGCTCTCAGCTGCCAGGTTGCCCCACCAAAACAGGTCACACCGACCACCTGCTCCCAGGTTTCCTTCTGCTCCAGCTGCTTCTCCAGTGCATGAAAGTCCGCATGGCTGAGCACAATATCTTCCCGCTCGCCGGGCGACTCCAGAATATACCCCTCAGGTATCCGCGTGGCCGATTCAGCAGCCTGCCGTGAGGATATGCGGTAAAAGGTTTTGATGCATCCTCCGCGAGTGAGGGCATCGAGGATGATGCTTTCGGCAACGCGCATGACTGGCTCCGGTTAAAAGTGTTTCACGTCTTTGCCGGTGTGCAACTGACGACGCTCATCATGCCGCGTAGTGCTTCCACAGACAACGGCTTTGCCTCATTGCCCCGGTGGACCATCGCATGGCAGTTCGGACAAGGAATGCTATGGTAAATATAACCTTCCCCTTACACTCATGAAGCTTATGGAAGAATTATTCACTTGTCCGATATGTAAACTCTCATTTGGCCATAAAGCTAGGTTGAGAAAGCATATAAAAAAGCATACGAAATCCCTTGAAAAGAATCTCGCTAAGGCCAACTCAACCAAAAAGGCTGAGCATGAAAAGATGCTTATTCAGGAGAGGATTGCAAGGACAGGTAGCGCTTTTAAAAATGAATCGGAGAGAAATAAGTACTTTGAAAGAAGGCGTGCTGAAAACCCCATATTTGATATCGATACGCCGATCAGAAAGGCCTCGTTTATAGTGAATGCCGGTGCCTTTGGTTTGGGTAAACCCAGAAAAAACTAGCCGTTTTTTTGGCAAAAGCAGATCTAATGGGCTTTGTTGAATAAATCGAACTTTTGCTGAGTTGAAGGATCAGATCACGCATCCTCCCGACAACACAGACCATTCCGTGGCAAAGCAAAAGTTCAAAATCACCAACTGGCCCACCTACAATAAAGCCCTCATCAACCGTGGCTCCATAACTTTCTGGCTGGATGATGAAGCTATTCAGGCCTGGTATGAGTCGGCAACGCCTTCATCACGGGGAAGACCTCAGCGCTATTCTGATCTCGCCATCACCACCGTTCTGGTCATTAAACGCGTGTTCAGGCTGACCCTGCGCGCTGCGCAGGGCTTTATTGATTCCATTTTTACACTGATGAATGTTCCGTTGCGCTGCCCGGATTACACCAGTGTCAGCAAGCGCGCAAAGTCGGTTAATGTCAGTTTCAAAACGTTCACCCGGGGTGAAATCGCGCATCTGGTGATTGATTCCACCGGGCTGAAGGTCTTCGGTGAAGGCGAGTGGAAAGTCAAAAAGCATGGCCAGGAACGCCGTCGTATATGGCGAAAGTTGCATCTGGCAGTTGACAGCAAAACACATGAAATCATCTGTGCAGACCTGTCGCTGAACAATGTGACGGACTCAGAAGCCTTCCCGGGTCTTATCCGGCAGACTCACAGAAAAATCAGGGCAGCATCGGCAGACGGCGCTTACGACACCCGGCTCTGTCACGATGAACTGCGGCGTAAGAAAATCAGCGCGCTTAGCCCACCCCGAAAAGGTGCGGGTTACTGGCCCGGTGAATATGCAGACCGTAACCGTGCAGTGGCTAATCAGCGGCTGACCGGGAGTAATGCGCGGTGGAAATGGACAACAGATTACAACCGTCGCTCGATAGCGGAAACGGCGATGTACCGGGTAAAACAGCTGTTCGGGGGTTCACTGACGCTGCGTGACTACGATGGTCAGGTTGCGGAGGCTATGGCCCTGGTACGAGCGCTGAACAAAATGACGAAAGCAGGTATGCCTGAAAGCGTGCGTATTGCCTGAAAACACAACCCGCTACGGGGGAGACTTACCCGAAATCTGATTTATTCAACAAAGCCCCATTACCAGTGAACTGTAGCTGCCATGTTTTACGGCAGTGAGAGCAGAGATAGCGCTGATGTCCGGCAGTACTTTTACCGTTACGCACCACGCCTTCAGTAGCTGAGCAGGAGGGACAACTGATGGAGATGGAAGCCACGGGAGCACCTCAAAAACACCATCGTACACTAAATCAGTAAGTTGGCACCATTACCCGGCAGGCGATCTGGATTATCGTCACGCTGTTAAATATACTGTATACATAACCAGTAAAATTAGAGTGTCAGGAGGAAAGATGAAGCTACAGCTTTTCAGCACCGGGAAAGAACACCCGCCACAGGCCCATCCATTGTTTGCCGATCTGGCCAGCTGCGGTTTTCCCAGCCCTGCCGCTGACTATGTCGAGTCCGATCTGGATCTCCATGATTACTGCATACGGCATCCGAGCGCGACGTACTACCTGCGTGCCAGCGGAGACAGCATGGCGGACGGTAGTCTGTACAATGGCGATCTGCTGGTTGTGGACAGTGCTGAAAAGCCGCGGCACGGCGATATCGTTGTCGCCAGCGTACAGGGGGAGTTTACGGTTAAACGGCTTCTGCTGACGCCTCGACTGACGCTGCAGCCCATGAATGCCTCCTGGTCGCCGATTTATCCTGACCCCGACGAGCTTGATATCTTTGGCGTCGTCACGCATATCATCCACCGCCCGAGGGAGATGTACTGATGTTTGCCCTGGCCGATGTGAACAGCTTCTATGCCAGCTGTGAACGTGTTTTCCGACCGGATTTGAAAGGAAAGCCGATAGTCGTCCTGAGCAACAACGACGGGAACGTAATCGCTCGCAGTGCCGAGGCGAAGCCCTGGATCAAAATGGGAACTCCGTGGTTTCAGATAAAAAACGAAAGGTACCCGGAAAAAATATATTCGTTTTCAAGTAACTATGAACTTTACGCCTCGATGTCGGCGCGCGTGATGAACTGCCTGGAGGAACTGGCCCCCAGAGTGGAACAGTATTCAATTGATGAGATGTTCCTCGATTTGACCGGCGTGGAGCACTGTATGGAGCTTGAGGACTTCGGCCGGCAGCTGCGTCAGCACGTGTATGACTGTACCCACCTGACCATTGGCGTGGGCGCCGGACCAACGAAGACCCTTGCAAAATCAGCCCAGTGGGCCTCAAAAGAGTGGAAACAGCTTCGTGGCGTACTTGCTCTGACCAGGGGAAATCCGCAGAGAACGCGGAAACTGCTTTCACTGCAGCCGGTTAAAGAAATCTGGGGGGTGGGTAACCGTATTGCACGCAAGCTGAATGTGCTGGGCATTAAGACCGCGCTCGATCTCGCCCTGACGAACCCGGCCTTCATCCGCAAAAATTTTTCTGTGGTCCTTGAGCGAACGGTACGTGAACTGAACGGGGAAAGCTGCCTTTCGCTTGAGGAAGCCCCTCCGACGAAACAGCAAATTGTCTGCAGCCGCAGTTTTGGCGTGAAGATCACGGAGTACGAGTCACTCCGTCAGGCTATCTGTCAGCACGCAGAGCGGGCCTCTGAAAAGCTGCGTAAAGAGCACCAGTATTGCCGGCATATTTCCGTTTTCATCAAAACGTCTCCGTTCGCCGTTAAAGAACCTTACTACGGCAACGTGGCTACGGAAAAACTTCTTACACCCACTCAGGACACCAGGGACATCATTGCAGCCGCCACAACGGCTCTGGAGCGTATCTGGAGGGATGGACACCGGTATGCCAAAGCCGGAGTTATGCTGAATGACTTCACCGGCTCCGGCGTTTCGCAGCTGCAGCTGTTCGACGAACGCCCGCCACGCCCTCACAGTGCTGAGCTGATGAGGGTTCTGGACGGGATCAACAACTCAGGGCTGGGTAAAGTATGGTTTGCGGGGCGGGGTATTGCCCCGGAATGGCAAATGAAACGGGAGATGCTTTCTCCTGCTTATACGACACGATGGTCAGATATTCCTGCAGCGAAACTGGCGTAAAACTTTGGCGATTTCACCTTGAAATTCTCAGCCTAAACTGCCTAATTACAATAAGTTAGATGTGAAATCGCCATGGCGAAATTATTGACTCAAATTTCTGTCAAGGACCTCGTTGATAGCCTTGTCCAGTTCATCCTGAATCACTTTTGACATACGGCTAAACTCATAAGTCAGCGTACGCCCTTTCACACGCTTACGCGCGAACTTGTCCTTTTCTTCAAAAGACCAGAGTGGGGAAACCACTGACTTTTCCTTGGGAGATGGATCTATCAATGCCTGAGATGCCTGAGAAATCAGCTTCAGTATACTGGCTTTCTGTTCGTCTTCTGGTCGCTCGCCTTCACTCAAAATTGCATCGAGCTGAGCTGATACAGACTGAATGAGTTCTTCAGGCGTTAATCCCTTTTCACTGAGTTTTTCATTAACTTCTAAAAGAAGTTTATAGTCACTAAACGATAGCTCCGACTGAACCGGGAACAGAGAAATCAAGTCTTGCGGTACGGCCGCCGCCTGCAGCGCCCTGGTAACTTTAGCTTGAGATAACCCCTCCAGTTCAGCAATTTCCTTTTGATTAAATCCGGACTCTTTAAGAGCGATCAATCTCAGGCCAATCTCCCGAAGATTATGTTCTTTAGCTGTCTGGATATCTTTAGCCAGTTGGCGAGCTTCATCAGCTGATAAATGCTCTTCGGTAACCATTACATCAAGGCCTGAACGGACAAAAATTGCTGAGGCTCGCCGTCTTGAACCATCCAGTATCTCAATCCTTTCACTTTGCTTAATACCAATACAGGGAAAGAACTGCTGAAACTTAATCGTCTGGATAATGGATTTCAGGGACTCCCTGGTCAGTGCCAGTTGATCTCTTCCGTTGTTTTCCTGGTTTACGAAGGTCTTACTTTCAACTTCAGATGCAGGCACCCGAACAAACCTGAACGTTACCTTCCTGCCGGTTTTTAAGGTAAATACCTGGCTTCTACCGGTGTCCGTCATTTCCGCAATTGACGCCTGGGTATTTAACTGTCTGCCGATGGTTTTTCTTTTCTCATTCGACATCACATACCTCCGTTAGTACGAATGAACTCGATGCGATCAAAGACTGCCTTCGCAAAGTCTTCCGCTGCTGATTTTGCGCTTTTTAGTGCCTCTGTACTTCCATCATAGGTTGCTGGATTTGCTGAAATAACTGTGTCAAAAGTCTCCCCACAGCGTTCGAAACCATCCAGTCTCGGCAGAACCATGTCTAGCATATCGGCACCGAAAACCTCTTTGGCCTGACTATGGCAAATTTTGTGATCAGACTTGTTCAGGATCTTGGACATGAAGCCGACATTACCGATGAGATTGCAGGTGTGCCCATCCATTTCAATGGAATCTATGAGGGCAGGGAGGCTGGCCACAAACTTCAGGGAAGAATGAAAATCAACCGTAGCCGGTGGAAGAGGGGTCAACATCAGGTCTGCCGCCCCAATACAGTTTTTCAGGAACGCATCAAGGTGAGGACCACTATCAAGGAAAATAAAGTCGTAGTCATGCTGGAGCTTATCGATAATGTTATCTTTAAGCACAGCATGAATATTTTTCCCTGGAAGATGTTCTTCACACAATCCCTTCCAGCCTTCAGCAAGGAATGCATCGTCAATGGAAGCGGGGATTACATCAACACCAGGGATAATAGACGGTACTATAAAATCGGAAAGTAATTCTTCACGAGACACGTTCTGGAGCATGGCCTGAGCAGCCGTATTTTCAACCAGGCCCACTGAATTTTCATGGCTCAGGAACATTGTCAGAGATGCCTGCGGATCGAAATCGATGGCCAGAATACGTAGGTCTTCGAACAGAAGCTGAGGATGAGCTCGAAAAGCATGTGATAATGAAGCGGTAGAAACTGTCTTGGAACCACCACCTTTAAGATTACATACAAAAATCGTAAAGGCTTTATCAAAGCGATCCCTGTACTTGGGTACTTTACGGTGGTTATACAGATCGATGACATTCTGAATCGTCATCGCGTATTTCATCGTATTACCAGAAGGTTTCTTTTTGAAAATGTAGCCACCGGCTTCCATTTCGGCCACAGCATACTCAACACTGCCTTTACTGAGCTTAGGCAGCTTATACAGAGCGGCTTTGCTGTATTCCTGATAGAACTCGGTAAGCTTCAATTCCTCTTTTTGCTGGCGGATACTCTCGCTCAAAGATGTCAGAAGCTTACCTGCACGTGTAGCAACTTTCCGTAACTGCTCAATATTGTTCATTTATCACCTCATGACGTTTTTTGTCATTTTGAACAAAAAGAGTCATGTTGCAAGCAAAAAATCATATTGTTTTGATTTCGCTCTCAACAGGAGGGGGGAGAAGTTCGACGGGCGTGCCACTCAATCACAGTGCCGCAACACGCAGACGCACTTATGACCATCACACAACAAGTCGTACAAAAGGGTATAGAGAAAGGTATCAGCGCTCGCCGCAGCCATGTAACCGAGCGTAGCGAGCGAACTGGCGAGGAAGCGAAGAGGAACCGTTCCGGCAGATAGCTCTTACGCTCAGCACAAGAAGAGTTTTCCATCCTCTGTGGGAAACAGGTCAACTTTATGGACGCTCAGGACTATGGGAAACAGGTCAACTTCGCGGACGGCCCGGACTATGGGAAACAGGTCAACTTCACGGACGGCCCGGACTATGGGAAACAGGTCAACTTCACGGATGGCCGGGAGTGTGGGAAACAAGTCAACTCCGCGGACGGCCCGGACTGTGGGAAACAGGTCAACTTTGCAGACGGCCCGGACTGTGGGAAACAGGTCAACTTTGCAGACGTCCGGGACTGTGGGAAACAGGTCAACTTTGCAGACGTCCGGGACTGTGGGAAACAGGTCAACTCCGCGGACGGCCAGGACTGTGGGAAACAGGTCAACTTTGCAGACGTCCGGGACTGTGGGAAACAGGTCAACTCCGCGGACGGCCAGGACTGTGGGAAACAGGTCAACTCCGCGGACGGCCAGGACTGTGGAAAACAGGTCAACTTTACAGACATCCGGGACTGTGGGAAACAGGTCAACTACGCGGACAGCCGGGATTGCGGGAAACAGGTCAAGTTAGGCAAGCACTATGGGAAATACAGCAATTTTAGTATCCCCCCATATGTCAGCAACAAACTAAGGGGGAGGAAATAAAAAATACAGGCTATTGTTTTTTATCAAGAAAATTAAACAGCAAGCGACCATCTTCTTCAGTGGTATATGTTACCTTTAATGGCGTCTTCTCATTAATTTTCTTCAGAGCAGGTTCCAGGAAGGTACGCTTCATTTCCGCAATATTGTTTTTCTGCGAGGCAGGGAGCATAAACCTTTCACATAACCAGTCATGTGTGGTGATCCAGACACCAGTGCTCCGGAACTGACACAGGCTTTCATAAAGCCGGATGACACGAACACTATTAAGCTGGCCACAGTCATAGAGAGAATAGGTAGTGAACTGGGAGGTTAAGCCGACAAGGAATGGCATGACCTTGTAGTTAAATTCAATCTGCCAGGAACCCCGACCTCGCTTCATTCCTGCTTCAGCCAGCCACGGACGTTTAACTTCTTCAAACTCACCTTCTTTTGGATAAAAGGTAACCGTTGATTCGCCCAGAGCATTTACCCCAGCCTTCACATCACGACTGGCGACAGACGTAGCGACATTGAAGTATTTGACGTAATCGGAAACGCTGATTTTGAAGAGCGGCAATACGTCAGAGTCATCTTCCTGGTTGTCATTAAAATAGGCCTGCATGAGGCATAACCACAGCACACGTTTTGCCTGAAGAGGCAGGTAATATGCAGCTTCGGTCAATTCGTTAGATTGCTTTATACTGGCGCGTTTTTTAAACGTTTTAGTAGCTGGCAAGAGTGCTTGAGTATCCATTTCAATGCCTATGGGTAAATTTTTACCCACCCATAATGACAGTGAAAACAGAAATTGCAAGCTATCGCGATAGTTATCCACCGGAAAAATCTGCACTTTATCCACAAGTGGATAATTGAGAACTGAACTTGACCTCTTTCCCATAGCTTGTTGATGCGTATCCCATAGCTTGTTGACACAAAACCCACGGATACGTGATTAATTTCCCATATTATGTTTACCAGTTGCCCATACAGGCCCCCTCTCAGGCCGCACTGTACGCGGCTTTCAGGCTCCCTAAAAGGTGTAAAATATAGAAAAAGAATAAAAAAATACTTTATAAAAATATGCCCGTGGATAAGTGGATAACCCCGAGAGGGAGGTGATTTTTCAGGCATTTAGCGTAAGCAGAATTTATAAGTTTTGTTCCATGGTGCTTCCTCGCTCACTCGGGGCTTCGCCCTGTCGCTCGGCTGCGGCGAGCACTGCTGGCTCGATCATATCCGTGGGCGGAAGATACTACTCCTCCCCGAGTCGCTCTCCAGAGCCCGCTACAGCGAGACAACCCGCACGAAGATTTCTATCGTCCCTGCAGACATATTCGAATCGTTTTTATTAACCCTGGCTCCCGTCGTGACAGAACACTACTTCCTGTAAAAGGGGGACTAAGGCCCCTGAGTCACACACCTAAAATTAATAATGCGGAGTTTTACGATGATGTCATTGCTAGAAACTTTCCTGACAGCTTCTCAGGGGGCAACAATCCTGTTCCTTGCCATGCTGATCAACTGGCAAAAGCGATAAATCCATGCGGGCTGGCCTTTGGCCAGCTTCACTGTATAAGGGGAAAAATGCGGCATATCCAGACATTTCACTAGGCAACTTGAATTCAGATATCTATGCTTGGGATCCGGTCAACAGGAGGTAACAAGATGAAACTTGAAACTATACAGATAGATAATACCGTAAGGAGTGGTCTTAATTCTTTCACTGACGGGGTGATTATTCGTGATACAAAGGTATTGATCACGCTCAATCTCCCGGATGGACAGAAAACCACTATTGAGGGGGAATGGCGGCATATGTCGGACGCCAACAGGTTGTCAGAACGTATTACGATGCTTCAGCATGCGATCTATGAGCAGTATGAGGAATACAGAGCAGATATTCCCGTCAGCTGGTCCAGATAACTTCTGACAGACCTCACCGGCGAGCATGACGTTCGCCAGCATCATTCTCCTAAGTACTTAAATATTCCCTTTCAGCATGGCTACCGCATCCGCTTCGGGCATCTGAAACTGAACTCGATGCCGCGCAGCAACATCAAGTGCAAACACCTTCGTATAGACTTCCGTCGAGCTAATCGATTTGTGGCCCATCAGGCTCTGCAAAACCTTCAGTGGTATGCCGGCATACAGCATGTGCATCGCGTAGGAGTGACGGAACGTATGGGGGGTCACCGGTACTGAGAACGTCACCCCGTCGGCCGCTGCGGCTTCCACCGCTTCGCTAAGCCAGGTGCGGACGGTACGGTCTGTGATCTCCCAGATACGCGCCTTCTCCATTCTGCCGGTGCGTTTGTTTCGTCTTTCGAGGGGAATTTTCAGGGTGGCCACCATCATCTGCAGCTGGCTGACGTACTGGTGATCGGAGAGGGGCACCAGACGGTGGGCCTGACTGCCTGCTGGGGCACGGCCTGCTGTTCTGGCCGATTTCTCCGCTCGTTGTTTGAGCGTGGCCAACTGCACGAACGGATACGGTGGGGACAGCGAAAAATCCCCCCGGGTCAGCGCCAGCGCCTCGTTGATACGTGCGCCGGTGTTCCAGAGGGTTGCCAGCAGCATCTTGCGGTGCAAATCGGGCACATAATGGAGCAGGGCGCTGACTTCCGGTGCCAGCAGGTATTTCGGTAGTTCATCTTGAACGAGCGCCATCTGGCGCAGGGCCAGCGCGGCGGGATAGTCAATGGCCACCGGCATTTGCGCCGGCTGCTGCGGGTGAGAATATGATAAGAGGCCGCTCATTGGTTTGACATTCCATCAGGTATCACTACTTGATTCCACTCCCTGTTGCGGGTAGCTTCAGCAGCGCGCAGGGCTCTTTCGCGTCTCCAGACTTTACGAAACACGGAAACTGCAGACCATTCATCATGACCTGTAAGACGTGTTTCGGGCATCCCGGTTGCCTTGCGCAGACGGACGGCAAGAATGACAGCGTTGATGCCCAAGCGCGTGAACTGATACTGCCGTTCCCTGAAATAGTCCTTATGCCAAGGAGGGTCGGAGTATTCGGCGGCATATGCAATTGCCCTGTGGGCCTCATCCTGGAGCACCGGCAGTTCACGGATGCGATACATAAGACGTGGCTCTAAAGTCCGCCAGTCACCGGAGACATCGATCAGATTCAGTTCAGGGTAATTCGTGACAGCTTTTCTCTCAGGCTGGGGGGCATCATCATCCTGGCCGTCATCCGTCACAACCCGGAAACAACCCTCAGCATACCGTTCAAGCATGAATACCAACTCGGTGGCAATGTAATGCAGTTCCTTTTTCATTTTATCTTCTGACGCCTGTCTCTCACGCTTAAGCGTGAAATAATGTGTCAGCCAGATGCCAGTGAGTGTTATACCCCCAGTAAGCAGGCCAGTGATAAGCCCGGTTGCCACGTTTCCCCAGATCCCCGCCCCTTGATTAATCAGCTGTACGGAAACCGGATGGGATGTCGCAGCAACTATACTCTCAGTTGCGGCCTGTATATCAGTCATTGATCATTTACCCCTTTATATTCCTGAGAAATCCCGCCCTCTGTCCGTAGTCAGCGGCCGGCAGCCAGCTCTTCAGCCAGTTTCACAAACCTTTTGTGCTCAGTCTGCAGGTAATGGCTGTAAATCCGGGCATCACGTTCTGTCAGTCCGGATGGATTGCCGGTGAAGTAACGTTGCAGCACCGCAATACAGTGATTGTAGGTATCGAGATCATATTCCCAGTTTCCCAGCTCACCGGCCGCATCCAGTTCCTGGCGAAACTGCTCGTATTTACGGAGCAGAATGCCAAGACCTAATTCTGTTGCAGCATAAAGATTATTTTCTCCTGGCGCGGAAATCGCATTACGGATTTTTTCAAAAGCATAACTGAAATCATTTCTCTCATTGAATGCAGTAAACATGTCCTTTCCTCAGTTGAATAGTTAGCCGTGCAATTTTACCACACCTCAATCATCGTCAGATGAGTGCCACTCTGTCTCGACAGTGACTTTCACGAGAGTGATTTTCACATACTAAAATAATAAGCAGCCATATAACCACGTAATTAAATTACCGGATGGCCATTCCGGCCAGATCCGACTTTTATGTTATTCCGCAGTTTCCGGAAGTGTACCACGGTCAGGAAGTAAGCGAAGCACTGTTTTCTGCTGCTGCGCGCCGGGTCACGGGGCAGGGGAGGGACACAACATCTAGCGTCATCGTCAGCCAGGAACACCGCTACATCTTGTGTTTCCGGGCCGCTGCGCACCGGAGGCCGGAAAGCAGATCCGGAACAGCCAGAAATCGGATCTGCACGGCGGGAAATCCGCAATAGATATGATAATTAATGAACATGCATAAAATCATACTAAGAATGATATTTATCATTAATAATAAAATCATATCTGATATGATGTTTAATTGATTAGCAATAAACTATACATGATATGACTTTACACTTAACCAGACATTATCAGACGGAGCGTGCAGGATGGATGAAAAAGTATACTTTCGCCTCAGCTATGAAACGATGACCGCCGACACGGAAGACTTCATTAACGGGTGTCTCGAACGAGCCGGCCGCGCAGACTGCAATGACCCCGATGCGGAGATTGCCTGGGCACGCAGCGCGATCGAACTCTGGTACCACCTGGCGATGGCGGGCCGTGCCCCGGAAGACGTCGCCGACAGGGACCATCTGCGCCTCACCGGAATGCTCCTGCGCGCTCCCACAGCAGAACAACGTTCATGGCAGCAGTAACAACCTCCCGCAGGCCGTCGCCGCTGCAGCGACGGGTACTGATTGTGCTGGCCGCCCTCGATGCGAAACGTCCGGGGCCGGTGGCGACGCGGGATATCGAGCGGGTGCTGGAGCAGGGCGGGGACGCCCCGGTGTACGGACCGAACCTGCGCGCCTCCTGCCGGCGCATGGAAGCCGCGGGCTGGCTGCGCACCCTGCGCGCGCCGAACCTGCAGCTGGCCGTCGAGCTGACGGAGGCCGGTCGCGGCATTGCAGAACCGCTCTTCCAGGCAGAACGCGAGGCTGAAACGGCACGACAACGACTGACCGACGTCCGGCGTCTGCCGTTACGCCAGACGGCTGCCGGTGACGCGGTGGAGCTGCAGCTGGATGACGGCCATTACACCATCAGGGAAGCGGCCTACGTGATCCGTCTGGACGGTACCACCTGCCTGCAGCTGACGGATGCCGGCGGCATACGCCGGATAAAAGAGGGCGATCCCCTGCAGGTGGCCAGCTGGTATCAGGCCTGTTTTGATGCAGGCCTGCCGGTCATCGTTCAGGTGAATGAGAGCCGGGACTGATCGCCACCACACAAGGAACAGGAGCATAAAATGAAAGTCACTGAACCCGGGCTGAATACGCTGATCGATAACCTGAACACCCTGATTTGCGAGGACAGCCTGCTCACGCGCAAGGAGCGTGAAACGCTGGTACTGGCCGTCGCTGCCATCGGCGCCATGAAAGCGCGCGTCGGCTTGAAAAAAGGCGAAGCGCCGGCCGTTGCCAGACGGGAAAAAAGGGAGAAAAAAGACCGCCAGCCTGATCCGCGTTTTCCGCGAGCCGGTCATCCCTGGCAGGAAGACGAAAAAACCTTACTGAGTGATGCGCTCGATTCGGTACCGGACGAAGAGATTGGCAAGCATCTGTTCTGGCTTTCCGAGAAACTGGGCAGAACGCCTTTCAGTGTTGCTTTCCAGATCGCGGCAATCAGGGAGCTGCAGGACGGCTGGGAGGAGCAGTTCAGGGAGATTTCGGATATAATTCGCTTGTCCGGCCTGAGCATAGACTGGCCCCATGAATCTCCAGACAGTTGGTATCACTTAAATTAGTGATAGTCTTAATACTAGTTTTAGACTAGTCGTTGGAGTCCGAATGATTGATGTTCTAGGTCCAGAGAAGCGCAGACGGCGCAGCGTTCAGGAAAAAATCGCCATTGTTCAGCAGAGCTTTGAGCCCGGAATGACCGTGTCGCTGGTCGCCCGTCAGCATGGCGTTGCTGCCAGTCAGCTGTTCCTGTGGCGTAAGCAATATCAGGAAGGCAGTCTCACTGCGGTTGCCGCGGGTGAACAGGTTGTACCCGCGTCGGAGCTGGCATCTGCAATGAAGCAAATTAAAGAGTTACAGCGCCTGCTGGGCAAAAAAACCATGGAAAACGAGCTGCTGAAAGAAGCCGTTGAATATGGCCGACAAAAAAAGTGGATAGCGCACGTGCCCTTGTTGCCGGAGGATGGCGAATAAGCCTTGTCAGTCGTTGCCTCCGGGTCTCACGTGCGCAACTGCATGCCATGGCCCGTCGGTCGAAGGGCTGGCAGGATCGTCGGTGCAAGCGCAAGCCTGATGATACTGAAGCGCTGGCTCGTATCCATACCGTTATCGACGATCTGCCCACCTATGGTTATCGTCGTGTATGGGCACTGCTGCGCAGACAATCAGAAACTGACGACATGGCGGTGATCAATGCCAAACGCGTATACCGCATCATGCGTCAGAATGCGCTGCTGCTTGAGCGTAAACCGGCAATACCGCCCTCGAAGCGGGCGCATAGAGGGAAAGTGGCCGTTGGAGAAAGTAACCAGCGGTGGTGCTCCGACGGCTTCGAGTTCAGCTGTGATAACGGTGAAAAACTGCGGGTCACGTTCGCGCTGGACTGTTGCGATCGCGAGGCACTTCACTGGGCGGCAAGTACCGGTGGATATGACAGTGAAACCGTGCAGGACGTCATGCTGGGTGCAGTAGAGCGTCGCTTCGGTAACAGGCTGCCGACATCCCCCGTTGAGTGGCTGACAGACAACGGTTCAGCCTACCGTTCTCATCAGACGCGTCAGTTCGCCAGAATGGTAGGACTGGAGCCAAAACATACGGCGGTACGTAGTCCAGAAAGCAACGGAATGGCGGAGAGCTTCGTGAAAACGATGAAGCGCGACTACATCAGCATCATGCCAAAACCTGACGGGTTAACAGCGGCAAAGAACCTTGCGGAGGCCTTCGAACATTACAACGAATGGCATCCGGGTAATGACTCCAACTTAATGATAGTGTTTTATGTTCAGATAATGCCCGATGACCTTGTCATGCAGCTCCACCGATTTTGAGAACGACAGTGACTTCCGTCCCAGCCTTGCCAGATGTTGTCTCAGATTCAGGTTATGTCGCTCAATGCGCTGAGTGTAACGCTTGCTGATAACGTGCAGCTTTCCCTTCAGGCGGGATTCATACAGCGGCCAGCCATCCGTCATCCATACCACGACCTCAAAGGCCGACAGCAGGCTCAGAAGACGCTCCAGTGTGGCCAGAGTGCGTTCACCGAATACGTGCGCCACAACCGTCTTCCGGAGCCTGTCATACGCGTAAAACAGCCAGCGCTGGCGCGATTTAGCCCCGACGTATCCCCACTGTTCGTCCATTTCCGCGCAGACGATGACGTCACTGCCCGGCTGTATGCGCGAGGTTACCGACTGCGGCCTGAGTTTTTTAAATGGCGGAAAATCGTGTTGAGGCCAACGCCCATAATGCGGGCGGTTGCCCGGCATCCAACGCCATTCATGGCCATATCAATGATTTTCTGGTGCGTACCGGGTTGAGAAGCGGTGTAAGTGAACTGCAGTTGCCATGTTTTACGGCAGTGAGAGCAGAGATAGCGCTGATGTCCGGCGGTGCTTTTGCCGTTACGCACCACCCCGTCAGTAGCTGAACAGGAGGGACAGCTGATAGAAACAGAAGCCACTGGAGCACCTCAAAAACACCATCATACACTAAATCAGTAAGTTGGCAGCATCACCGTTTTATATGCTCAACTGCCGGGTGGCGGATGGTTTCTCACTGAGCAAAGGGCTGCTGGCGAACCGGGGTATCTGGATTGTCAGCGGCGTGTTGCTGGTGCTGCAACTGCTGATTATCTACGCGCCGTTTATGCAGATGCTGTTCGGTACCGAAGCGCTGCCGTTCCGCTACTGGGTGATCACCTTTATTATCGGTTTTGTGATGTTCCTGATTGTGGAAATTGAGAAGCCGCTGACGCGCAAGTGGCGCACGGCCTGAGTCATTCCCGGAGGCGGTGCTGCGCACCTGTCCGGGCTACCAGACAGCCGCATAATCGGTAGCCCGGACAGACGCAGCGCGCCGCCACCGTGGAAAACCAAAAAACAAAAGCCGACGCATAACGCGTCGGCTTTTCCGTTTCAGACAAAGAACACGATCTTAATCGATCAATCTTTGAGTTTAACCGGGTTATTACGATAGGCCGCCAGCTTCGCGCGCATCCAGCTGCTGCTGTTGTTATTGACCGCGCTCACCACGCCAGTGGTGGCACCGCCGCCGACCTGCACATGGAAAATACCGCGTGACGGGAAATCCACATATTTTGGTTCAGTGAAATCCCACTCATGACGCTTGAAGGGGTCGGTTCCGGCTGAGGGCGAAATGACACCCTAAGCGTTAGCTCTGTGTCGTTGCACGATGTCAGCGACGGTATTCTTGCTGATACCGAGCTCGCGTGCGATCCAGCGATAGCTGCGTCCCTCGGCCCTCATCGCAACCACCTTAGGCAAAAGTCGGTCTGATTTTGGTCGCACTCCGGCCTGACGACCAAGCCTCTTACCACGTGCCTTCGCAACAGCAAGGCCTGACTTGACCCGCTCGCTGATGAGATCCCGCTCAAACTCCGCAATGCCGGAAAGAAACGTCGCCAGCATTCGTCCATACGGCGACGAAAGATCGAACGCCATTCCATTCATGGCTATCACGGAAACCTTCCAGTTCTCCAGTTCACGTAGCGTATTGAGCAGATCGAGCGTCGAGCGCCCCCACCGGGAAAGCTCAGTGACCAGGATTGCATCAATTTGTCTGGACTGGGCAAGCGCCAGGACTTTCTTTCGCTCGGCCCGGTCGAGTTTAGTTCCTGAACCTGTTTCCTTAAATATTCCCACCACGTCGTAGCCGGCACGGCCGGCGAAGGCTCGCAGATCAAATTCCTGGCGTTCACAAGACTGATCCGCTGTTGAAACCCGGCAGTAAATGGCGGCACGATGTCCCAATTGAACCCTCCTGGATTTTTGTATCGGAACGCCCTGATTTATATGGGCTGGCTGTTGTCCAAAACAGACTATACTTCAAAAGGGACGAATTTGTATGTCACGACGCCATATTTTCACCGAACGGCAGCGAGCAGCGCTGTTCGATCTGCCCACGGACGAACTGTCGCTACTGAAGTTCTACACGCTGGGCGATGATGACCTGGAAAACATTAGGCAGCGCCGCAGACCGGAAAACAGGATTGGCTTTGCCCTGCAACTTTGTGCCTTACGATATCCGGGCCGTGCACTGGCTCCTGGTGAGATGATCCCGCGTGAAGTCCTTTCCTTCGTCGGTGCTCAGCTTGGAGTTCCGGCTGATGCGCTTCTCACTTATGCCACACGGCGCCAAACCCGTCAGCAGCACATGGACACGCTGCGCGAAATTTACGGCTACAAGACCTTCACGGGCCGTGGTGCCCGTGATCTGCGGGAGTGGACTTTCGGCCAGGCCGAAGATGCCAGATCAAACGAGGATCTTGCTCATCGTTTTATTGTGCGGTGTCGGGAAACTTCCACCATTCTGCCCGCAGTATCGACAATCGAGCGCTTGTGCGCGGATGCTCTGGTCGCCGCTGAGCGGCGGATTGAAACGCGGATTGCGGAAAATTTAACAGCGGATGTTCGCGATCACCTGGACAAACTTCTGAGTGAAATGCTCGCCGGCAATATCAGTCGTTTCATCTGGCTTCGCAACTTCGAGGTTGGTAACAACTCGGCTGCTGCTAACCGTTTGCTCGACAGGCTCGAATTTCTGCGTACCCTGAATATCAATCATAGTGCTTTGGCCAGCATACCTGCCCATCGCATTGCCCGGCTGCGTCGGCAGGGTGAACGCTACTTCACCGACGGTTTGCGTGACATCACTTCGGACCGCCGCTGGGCGATCCTTGCCGTCTGTGTTGTGGAGTGGGAAGCGGCGATTGCTGATGCCATAGTCGAAACCCATGACAGGATCGTAGGAAAAACCTGGCGGGAAGCGAAGCGCCAGCATGACGAAACAATTTCCGGCTCTAAAGCCACACTCACGGATACGATCCGTACCTTCACCGCGCTGGGAGCTTCGTTGCTTGAGGCCCGCAGTGACGGAACCCCGCTGGAGATGGCTGTCGCCAGTTCGGTTGCATGGGACCGGCTCGCTCAACTGGTAGCGACAGGGACTCAACTCAGCAACACGCTAGCCGATGAGCCTCTTGCATATGTCGGGCAGGGATACCATCGCTTTCGTCGTTATGCGCCCCGCATGTTGCGCTGTCTGAAGCTCGAAGCCGCGCCGGTCGCCGGACCATTGGTAGCAGCAGCTTTGTCGATCGGAGAGATGAAAGGTGTTGCATCGCCAGAAAGGCGTTTCCTGCGGCCCAGCTCCAAATGGAACCGTCATTTACGAGCTCAGGAAAAAGGAGATACCCGTCTTTGGGAAGTGGCGGTACTCTTTCACCTCCGGGATGCTTTTCGTTCCGGAGATGTCTGGCTCGCTCATTCGCGCCGCTATGGTGACCTCAAGCAGGTACTGGTGCCGATGATCGCGGCGCAGGAAAATGCAAAACTGGCCGTGCCTTCCAACCCACAGGATTGGCTGGCAGACAGAAAGGCGCGACTCACGATCGCTCTTAAGCGGCTGGCCCGGGCTGCCCGTAACGGCACTATTCCGCACGGTAGCATAGAAGATGGAACGTTGCGGATCGACAGGTTGACAGCAGACGTGCCGGATGGTGCCGAGGCACTCATACTGGATCTGTATCGCCGAATGCCGTCCGTTCGGATTACCGACATGCTGCTTGAAGTTGATGCAGCCCTTGGTTTCACAGATGCGTTTACCCATCTGAGAACCGGGGCTCCATGTCGCGACCGGATCGGTCTGCTCAACGTCCTGCTCGCTGAAGGGCTCAATCTGGGCCTGCGTAAGATGGCGGAAGCTACAAACACGCATGATTACTGGCAGCTCTCACGCCTTGCCCGCTGGCATGTTGAAAGCGAAGCCATGAACCAGGCATTGGCAATTGTGGTGGCCGCGCAGGGTAAACTGCCGATGTCACGCGTCTGGGGGATGGGCACGTCAGCATCGAGCGATGGTCAGTTTTTCCCGACAGCGCGGCATGGCGAAGTCATGAACATGGTCAATGCCAAATATGGTTCTGTTCCCGGCCTCAAAGCGTATACTCACGTAAGCGACCAGTTCGCGCCATTCGCTTGTCAGTCGATCCCGGCGACCGTGAGCGAGGCACCGTATATTCTCGATGGACTACTGATGAACGAGGTCGGTCGCCATGTTCGCGAACAGTATGCCGATACAGCAGGATTCACCGACCATTTGTTCGGAGCCAGTAGCCTGCTCGGCTACAATCTCGTTCTGCGAATCAGGGATCTGCCATCGAAGCGGTTGTACGTATTTAATCCCGATACGACCCCCAGGGAGTTACGCAAGTTGGTAGGTGGAAAAGCCCGGGAGGATCTTATCGTTGCGAACTGGCCTGATATTTTCCGTTGTGCCGCGACGATGACCGCTGGCAAAATCAGGCCCAGCCAACTCCTGCGCAAGCTCGCTTCTTACCCACGACAAAACAACCTTGCAGTTGCGCTTCGTGAAGTTGGTCGTATTGAACGGACCCTTTTCATTATTGAGTGGATCCTGGATACGGACATGCAGCGGCGTGCTCAGATCGGTCTTAACAAGGGAGAGGCCCACCATGCGCTCAAAAATGCGCTCCGTATCGGGAGGCAGGGGGAAATTCGCGATCGCACGACAGAGGGGCAGCACTACCGAATCGCTGGGCTCAATTTATTGACTGCGGTGATCATTTACTGGAATACCGTCCATCTTGGTCATGCCGTCACGGAGCGGCGGAACGAAGGGTTGGATGTTCCCCCTGAATTTCTTCCCCACATATCCCCATTGGGCTGGGCGCACATTCTACTGACTGGCGAATATCTTTGGCCCAAGGAACCGAAAGCTTAGGGTGTCATTTCGCCCTCAGCCGGAACCGACCCCATTAACTCTTTTAATGAACTTGTTAAAGCCTACATCAGGAACTGTGGGGTGAAAATCAAATGGGTCATTGAAATCCATAGGGTTTGTGAATTTCAAAGTACTATCTTTTAAAATTATCTTTGTTATTTCTGCTGATCTATATTGATAGAATTTTATCATCAAAATTATCCAATCAGAATTATGTTATATTTTTTTAATCTTAAGGTCACCAAATTCTTGAAACCCGTCTCTGGTGATATCATCTGCTTTTGTAGCACGTTCATCCTGTCGCATCCAGACCCGGGCGGCTTCAGGTATCAGTACTGAAGCGCTAGTATCTAGAAATTAACCATATTATTCGTTTTCGTACAGTAAGATTGAAGCGTTCCGTGACGAGCTGCGCCACCGTTAAGGCTTCCGTTATCTAAATCCTGGTCCCTCAAGTCTCTCACACACAGCAGCAGACAGACTGCCTGAGTCATATTTATTCGTACAGTCGCTCTGATCTTTAACAAACAGAACAAAAGTCGTCAGAATCAGAGATACAATTAGGCCCGGTATTAATCCCTTAAAAGCATCCTTAACCCTCTTATCTTGCCTGTACCCCATAATACAAAAGAAAAATATGGGGAATGAATACAGCGCAAAATCCATTATATTAAACAAACCGAAGAACATTACCGGTAACGCCAGAATGGGACCGAAAATGAATGCGATAATGATTGTGACGATATACCCATTCATAAATCACTCCTTAATTAAATGCTGTCGAATTCATTATATGTTGTTCTTATTTAGAATGACAAACTGTATCGGTCAAAATTCCTCAATTAATGAATAATTAGTTACGATGCACGGCTAATTTTAAGGCTAATGTATGCGTACATTAGCTTTATAACACGGGTAATGACTCCAACTTATTGATAGTGTTTTATGTTCAGATAATGCCCGATGACTTTGTCATGCAGCTCCACCGATTTTGAGAACGACAGCGACTTCCGTCCCAGCCGTGCCAGGTGCTGCCTCAGATTCAGGTTATGCCGCTCAATGCGCTGCGTATATCGCTTGCTGATTACGTGCAGTTTTCCCTTCAGGCGGGATTCATACAGCGGCCAGCCATCCGTCATCCATATCACCACGTCAAAGGGTGACAGCAGGCTCATAAGACGCCCCAGCGTCGCCATAGTGCGTTCACCGAATACGTGCGCAACAACCGTCTTCCGGAGCCTGTCATACGCGTAAAACAGCCAGCGCTGGCGCGATTTAGCCCCGACATAGCCCCACTGTTCGTCCATTTCCGCGCAGACGATGACGTCACTGCCCGGCTGTATGCGCGAGGTTACCGACTGCGGCCTGAGTTTTTTAAATGGCGCAAAATGGTGTTGAGGCAAACGCCCATAATGCGGGCGGTTGCCCGGCATCCAACGCCATTCATGGCCATATCAATGATTTTCTGGTGCGTACCGGGCTGAGAAGCGGTGTAAGTGAACTGCAGTTGCCATGTTTTACGGCAGTGAGAGCAGAGATAGCGCTGATGTCCGGCAGTGCTTTTGCCATTACGCACCACCCCGTCAGTAACTGAACAGGAGGGACAGCTGATATAAACAGAAGCCACTGGAGCACCTCAAAAACACCATCATACACTAAATCAGTAAGTTGGCAGCATCACCTAATTCCCGCACTATGAATCAGCGTATTGCCGCTCTCCATCAATGCTAAATGTTCTCCCGGTAAATCAGTAGCGGATAAAGCGTACTTATTCGCTGTTGATTTACATTTCCCGCCATTCCCATTAATCATCAGGTAGCCTATAATTAATGTATCCTCTGCCTATTGTTTGACTTACCTCGTGAAGAGGGATAATGAATACTAAAATATTCGAAGACAACATTTTATCTCGTAATGATATCGCTGTACGCTACGTCTTTCAGAAAATGTTTTCCCCACAAGGTACTCTGGTCGCGGTGGAATGCTTAAGCCGCTTTGATAATCTTTCTATTTCCCCCGAAGATTTTTTCCGCCATGCTACCGCCGCCGTTCGTGAACGTATTTTTCTCGAACAACTGGCACTGATTGAAAAGCATAAAGCTGGTTTTTACGTAACCATATTTCCGCAACAATTAACGTTGATGACCATATCCTGAACCTGTTGCGCCAGAAGGATATAAAAGCCAAAGTCGCCGCCCTGACCTGCGTCCATTTCGAGGTAACCGAAAACGCCGAGAATCTGCTGCATAATTCTCTTGCCGCCTGGCAGAGCTCACAGGATACCTCACTGTGGCTCGACGACTTCGGCTCCGGCTACGCGGGAATTAACGCTATTCGCGGTTATCACTTTGACTATGTGAAAATTGATAAGGATTTTTTCTGGCACCTGATGCGCAAAGAGTCCGGCCGCCAGCTGATGGATGCGCTGGTGACCTTTTTATCGCGCAACCATCATAATGTGATTATTGAAGGTGTCGAAAGCGAAGCCCATAAAGAATGGCTGCAGGGAATGGAGTGGTTTGCTATCCAGGGACATTACTGGCGGGAAGTCAGTATTGAACAACTGGTCGCCGATGATATTGCCATGTAAAAAAAGCCGGGAATTCCCGGCTTTTTAACGTCACTTAATTATAAACTAATTCCCACGTTGCCCAGCTGGTAATCGGCCCGCTGGTGGCGCTTTTCGGCGTTGGCGAAACATAGCCAACGTAATAGGTGAACAGGCCGCCGCTGACCGCGCTTTCCTGCAAACGCACCTGATTTTGCTGCGGGTCCGCCGGGACAATTTTATTACTCTTATCCAGAGTATTATTATCGTTAGTCGATAGGGCCAGATAAATATTCTGCGCTCCATCCGGCAAGGTATTGGCCAGATACCCGGCGTTTTCGTTACCGACCGCCGTCAGTAAAAAACCATCGACCCAGCGCACGCTGACCCGACGCACCTCATCCTGCGAGGCTGCCCCACCATCATGGCGCAGCTGGCAGTTTGACAGTGCCAGGGTAAACGGCTGCGGTTTCATAAACGCCCCGGCACCGCGATCGTGGACTTCCGCCAGGCTGACCGGCGCCAGCCAGACATTACCGCTGCCGGCATGCTGGCCGCCGTTTAGCGCGATGCTACAGGAAATATCCGTCACCCGCCCGGCAAAATCGACCCGTCCGCGATCGTAATTGGTCTCAAAACCCCACGCCGAGGGGGCGGCGAGGCTGCCGCAAAATAGCAGCCACGCGATAGTGTTTTTCGGCAATCCCTTCATTCCCCCTCCCGTATTAATCGTACGTCAGGTTAAAGATCATATGCGACTCCACCTCGCCGGTGCTGGTCGTCGGGCCATACTGATAAAAACGCGCGTGCAGCGGTATGGTGATGTAGCGGGTCTCCTGATTATTCAAGCGGACGACGGTGTATTTCTTATTAAACTGCAGCGGGGAGCCATCCTTCAGCACCTGGATGCCAATGCCTTTCGCCATCCCGCTGCCGGCTTTTTCATTCAGCAAGGCGCCCATGGTAGCGGTAGTGCTGGTGGC